>JBBSRD010000140.1:0-7981 GCA_038243415.1 Actinomycetales bacterium
ACCAGTGGCCACGAGCCCACGAAGGAGCGCATCCAGTCCCAGGAGGACCGTGCGCGCTTCGACGACACAACAAAGTGCATCCTCTGCGCGGCCTGCACGTCGGCGTGCCCGGTGTTCTGGACCGACGGGCAGTACTTCGGTCCCGCCGCGATCGTCAACGCGCACCGCTTCATCTTCGACAGCCGCGACGAGGGCTCCGACGTCCGCCTCGAGGTGCTCAACGACCGCGAGGGGGTGTGGCGCTGCCGCACCACGTTCAACTGCACCGAGGCGTGCCCGCGGGGCATCGAGGTCACGAAGGCCATCGCCGAGGTCAAGCAGGCGCTGCTCACCCGCAAGATCTGACGCAGGGCGGACCCTCTGCGATGGAGGGTCCGCGGGGTGAGAAAAAGTTTTCTGCTGCACCAGTTGCCTGAGCTCCGAGCGGGGTCAAGACTCGACAGGCACGAGGCGGCGTGCTCCACGCCCTGCCTGCCGCCCCGCGAAAGGACCCCGAGATGCTCGCGTCTCTCCCAGCCCTCATGGTCTCAGGCCCTACGGCGGAGATCACTGGACAGACCTCGTTCAACCGCTGGCAGTACGAGGTGATCCTCTACTCGTTCGTCGTCGCCACCTTCGCGCTGTTCGCCGCCGGCCTGTTCTCGCTGGCGACCTCCAAGGAGGTCTCCAAGCGATACCGGACCGCGGCGCTGGCCTCCACGTGCGTCTGCTGGGTCGCGGCGCTGGCGTACGTCGCCCTCTCGCTGGTGTGGCTGCTCCAGTACACGTCCAACGCCGCGGGGACCCTCTACACGCCCGACCCCGGCACGACGGTCACCACGCTGCGGTACATGGACTGGACGGTGACCGTGCCGATCCTCGTCATCGAGCTCCTCGCGGTCTGCACGCTGGCACGCCAGAGCTCGGTGATGACCCGCTTCTGGGCCATGTCCGCCGCCTTCTTGATGATCATCACGGGGTATTTCGGCGTCATCGCCATCGGCCAGGGCCAGGCGACGAACCTCAGCTACGCGGTGTGGGGCGCGATCAGCACCGTGTTCTTCATCGCGCTCTACATCCTGCTGTACAAGCCGTACAAGGCCACCGTGGCCTCGGTGACGCCCACCACGGCGACGTCGCTGCGCAACTCCGTGATCCTGCTCGGCAGCCTCTTCGGGGTCTACCCGCTCGTCTACCTCATCCCGTTCTGGGCCTCGGACGGTGACGCCGGCTGGGCGACCACCACGCAGCTGGCCTTCACCGCAGCGGACATCGCCGCCAAGGCCGGTTTCGGCCTGCTCATCCACAAGGTGGCCAAGCTGCGCACCGCCGAGGACGCCGCGACCCCAGAGGGTTCGCTCGAGGACACCTACCCCTCCGAGGTGTACATCTCCTCTGAGCTGGTGAGCCTGCCCTCCAGGGGCGATGGTCACGGCCACGGCGACGCCCACCAGATCGACCACCGCGACGCCTCGCGCCGCGACGAGGACGGGGTGGACGCCGTCATCATCGTGGAAGGCACGACGGGCTCCATGCCCCGCCGCGACTGATGGCCCTGACGGTGCCGGGCGTACCCTCCGACCGCTCTCGCGGCACAGCGTTCACCGCCGTCTGCTCCCCAGCCACCCGCCCCGTCGACGGCGGGCAGCACCTGCCCCCTCTCGGCGGAGCTCTGCGCACCCTGGTGGTGACGACCCCGCTGGTCGCGGCGACCGCTGCGCCGCTCCTCCTCGCCCCTGCCGCTGCGCTGGCCCCGTCGACCCTCACGGTGCTCGCGCCGGTGGTCCTGGCCGCTGCGGTCCTCGTGGGGCTGCCTCACGGCGCGGTCGACCTCGTCCAACCGGACCTAGGCTCCGGGCCGATGCGACGGCGCGCCCTGCTGGGGCTGGCCTACCTCGCTGCCACGGGCGCCGCGATCGCCGCGTGGTGGGCCTGGTCGCTCCCCACCCTGCTGGCGCTGCTGGCCCTCTCGGTCGTCCACTTCGGCACCGCCGACGACGTCATCAGCCGTTGGCGGACCGGCGCCACCCCGTCAGGGCTCGTGCGGGCCCTGCGGGTGCTGGCGCTGGGCGGCCTGCCCGTCACCGTCCCGTTCGCCCTGCACCCAGCGGCCGTGGCGCCCGTGGTCGACCGCCTCGCGCCCGGCGGCCTCCCGGTGGTGCGCCCGGTCGCCCTCGTCGCGCTGGTCCCGATCGTCGCCGCGGCCGTCGCGACCCTGATCGTCGCGCTGCGCTCCGGCGACCGGGTCGGCGCCCTGGAGCCGGTCCTGCTCGGGGCGATGTTCGCCACCGTGAGCCCGCTCCTGGCTTTCGCCGTCTACTTCGGGCTGTGGCACTCGCTGCGCCACGTCGGGCGCATCGTCGGCGCCGACCTCGGAGCCGGCCCCGGTGAGCGTGGCGCAGCCGCGGTCCGCCCCATCACCGCCGCCGCGGTGACGGGCGCGCTCGGCCGCTTCGCTCGTACGGCACTGGTCCCGACGCTCGTGGCGGTCGCAGGACTCGCCGTGCTCGTCGCCCTCGGCGGTACCGGGGCCCTGGCGGGCGCGCTGGTCCTGGTCCTCGCGCTGACCGTGCCGCACGCCAGCGTCGTCGCCTGGCAGGACAGCCGCCTCAGCATCGCCCCGCTGCTGCCGGCACGCTGACCCGGCCCTCGCCCACCTCCAACAGGAGCCGGGATGCCACGCCCCTCTGACCTCGATGCGCCGACGACCCCTGCCACGGCCGAGGATCGACCGGCCCGCGTGCCCCCGGCGCTCGTCGGCGCCACCGCCTGGTCGTGGCGCATCCTGCTCGTCGCCGGCGCCGTCACGGCGCTGCTCACGCTCCTGCGGTACTTCTCCCTCGTCACCCTGCCGATCTGCGGGGCGATCCTCTTCGCGGCGCTGCTGAACCCCGTCAACTCACGGCTGCGCCGTCACCACTGGTCCCGCGGGCTCGCGACGGTCGCCACGATCCTGGCCGCGGTCGTCGTCATCGGCGGCATCGTCTGGATCGCCGCGGCCCAGACGGTCGCGGGGTACCCCGCGCTGGTGCGCGACGCCTCCGCCACGATCGGCACGCTGGGCGGTCAGGTCGCGAAGATCCCCGGCTCGTCGGTTTTCAACGTCCAAGCCATCGAGGACCAAGCGGTCTCCTCGCTGAGGGACCACGCCTCGGAGATCGCCAGCGGCGCGCTCGGCGGGGTGCTCACTGCCGGCGAGACCGTGGCCCGCGGCGCGACGGGGCTCGTCGTCATGGTCTTCGCGACGTTCTTCTTCGTCAACCAGGGCGACAAGATCTTCGCCTGGCTCGTCCGGCTGTTCCCCACCGGCGTCCACCGCAGCGTCGCCGGGGCCGGCTACCGCGCCTGGTACACCCTCGCCGGCTGGATCGGGGGCACGGCGGTCGTCGCGGTCATCCACGGCGTCGTCATCGGGACGGTCCTCGCCCTGCTCGGCGTCCCCTGGCCGTCGCGCTGGGCCTGATCATCGCCGTCGGCAGCTTTCTGCCCGTGGTCGGCATCTTCATCGGCGGCAGCGTCGCCGTGATCGTCGCCTTCTTCGCCCAGGGACCGCTGGTCGCCCTGATCATCCTCGTCGTCCTCGTCGTGGAGGACCAGCTCGAGGCCCACCTGCTCCAGCCGCTCGTCGTCGGCCGAGCGGTGAAGCTGCACCCCCTGACCATCGTCGTCGCTCTGACCGCCGGCGCCGTCGTCACCGGGTTCTGGGGTGCGTTGCTCGCCGTGCCGGTGGCTGCCACGGCCAACGCTGCGATGCTCTACCTCACGGGGCTCGAGGACGTGCACGGCAACCGGCGCGTACCGGGAGACCGTATGGCGCCCATGGAGCCGCCCACCTACGCGCCGCTGCCGTTCCTCGGGATCACGACCCACGTCGCCGCGGTGCGCGGGGGGAGACCGCAGCGCTGACGGTGACGGTGACGCCCGCGCCTGACGCTCGGTCAGGCCCCGCCGAGGGGGTGGTCGGAGAGCGCCTGCCACGTGGCGTCGGACCCGTAGCGGTAAAGGCGCAGGCTGCTCACCTCGAAGGAGACGTCGAAGTCAGCCATCTCGGCGGCCACGCGGTCCAGGTGCTCCTCGTCGACGCCGTGCGCGAGGGTGACGTGGGGGTGGAAGGGAAAGGCCCGCTCGGAGTCCAGCACCCCGGCCCGCACCGTCCCCTCCAGCGCCGTCACCTGCTCTGCGCCCTCACCGAGAGCGAGATAGACCACCGGCGAGACCGGCCGGAAGGTGCCCGTGCCGAGGAGGCGGATGACGAACGGCTCTGCGCAGCGCGCCACCCTGGAGAGGTGCTCGGCGACCTGCGGCAGCGCGCGGTCCGCCACCTCCTGCGGCGGCACCAGGGTCACGTGGGGCGGGATCGACCACGCCATGGGGTCGCCGGTGGACGCGCGGCAGGCGGCCAGCACGGCGTCCAGCGGCGGAGGGACCGGGACGGCGACCCCGATCCGGCCGGTGGTCCCGCCGACGAAGGTGTCCTCGTGCCCGACCACGGAGAGGGACGCGGTGGCCGCCATGCGCTCCACCGCGGGGATCTTCTCGGCGTCGGGAGCCGCCCGACGTGGGCGCGACGTCGCGACCACGCTCACCGCAGCGCGCCCGCGGTGCGCGCGGCCCCGACCCGCGGCAGCAGGCCCAGGCGGTCGTTGACGCGGGCCAGGACGTCGCTCGCGCGGGCCCGCGCCCTCTCCGCGCCGTCCGCGAGGATCGCGTCGAGGCCGTCCGGGTCCTCGAGCAGCCCCAGCGCGCGGTCCCGCAGAGGTCCGAGGGTCCCGGTGACGACCTCGGCGACCTCGACCTTGAGGTCCCCGTAGCCGCGGCCCTCGAAGCGCTCCACGAGCTCCACGACCGGGGTCCCGGACAGCGCGCTGTGGATGTCGAGGAGGTTGGTCACCCCAGGCTTGTCCTCGCGGTCGTGCAGGACGTCGCGACCGGTGTCGGTGACGGCGGAGCGGATCTTCTTCGCCATGACCTTCGAGCTGTCCAGCAGGTTCAGCACGCCGGACTGGCTGGGCGAGGACTTGCTCATCTTCGCCGTCGGGTCCTGCAGGTCGGTGATCTTGGCGGTCCCCCCGACGATGTGCGGCCGGGGCACCGCGAGCGCCTCGCCGTAGCGCTGGTTGAAGCGCTGGGCCAGGGTGCGCGTCAGCTCGAGGTGCTGGCGCTGGTCCTCACCGACCGGCACGAGGTCCGGGTCGTGGGCGAGGATGTCTGCGGCCTGGAGCACGGGGTAGGCGAAGAGACCGACGGTGCCCGAACCGTCGCCGTCCTTCGCGACCTTGTCCTTGAACTGCGTCATCCGTGACGCCTCCCCGAACCCGGTGAGGCACTGGAGAGCCCAGGCCAGCTGGGCGTGCTCGAGCACGTGCGACTGGACGAAGATCGTCGAGCGCTCCGGGTCGATGCCCGCCGCCAGGTACTGCGCCACGACGCGCCGGGTGCGCTCCCGGAGCAGCGCGGGGTCCTGCGTGCGGGTCAGGGCGTGCAGGTCGGCGACGAACCACGTCGCGTCGGCGCCGTCCTGCAGCGCCACCCAGTGCCGCAGCGCCCCGAGGTAGTTGCCGAGGTGCAGGGAGTCCGCGGTGGGCTGCATCCCGGAAAGGAGCCGGGGACGACGCGCCGCAGCGGACGCAGAGGCTGTCGAGCCCGTCGCGGAGGGTGGGGGGTCATCGGACACGTGCAGCATCAAACCACCTGGTGCCAGCGCCACGGGCGAGGCGGGCACGCGCGGTCGTGCGCGACGGCGCGACGGCCCGACGGCCCGACGGCCCGACGAGCGACCCACGGCAGCGAGGAGGTGCGGCGTGCTCGCACGGCGGCGCCAGGAGCTCATCATCGCGGAGGTCCACGCCCACGGTGGTGCGTGCGTCCCGGACCCCGTGACGATCCTCGGGGTCTCCGAGATGACGGTGCGCCGCGACGACATCACCGAGCTGGCGGGCCGGGGCGCCGTGGCCCGCGTGCACGGCGGTGCGACGACCGTGAGTCGGACGCGCGCGTGGGGCCCGTGGCCGACGCGGGGCTGCGCGACCTCCACGTCGACCACCTCTTCCTGGGGTGCACTGCACCGACGAGGACGGCCGCCGCGTGCCCGCGGACCGGGTGGGCCGTGGTCAGCGGGGGATCCTCTTCGCCGTCGTGGCCGCCCAGCGATACCTTGGCCGGACCCCGCGGTGAAGGTGCCGCGCTGCGTCACCCTCACTTCTCGTCTCCGCACCACCGACCCTGAGGACACCACGTGAGCACCCGGGACCAGAGCGCCTCGCTCGCCAGCGCTGGCGTTCGCCGCACCGAGACCCAGCTGGCGGACGGTCGCGAGCTCGCCTACTACGACGACTCGGCGGGCTACGCCGACGGGTCGAGGACGCGCGAGCTCGTCGACACCCGCGACCTGCCGCCTGTCGCGACCACCTCCACGATGCGCTTCGACGTGCTGACCGGCGAGTGGGTGGCCCTGGCCGCGCACCGCATGGACCGCACCTACAAGCCCCCGGCCGACCAGTGCCCGCTGTGCCCGACCCCCCCGGGCGGCCCGGCGACCGAGATCCCCTCCGACGCCTACGACGTCGCCGTCTTCGGCAACCGCGTCCCCTCCTACTCCGGGGCCGGTACCGCCCTCGCCGACGAGGGCCCCACCCTGGTCGACGGTGAAGACCTCTTCGTCGAGCGCCCCGCCGTCGGGAAGTGCGAGGTGGTGGTCTTCACCTCCGACCACGACGGGTCCCTGGCCTCCCAGCCGGTGAGCCGGGTGCGCACCGTGGTCGAGGCGTGGGCGGACCGCACGGCCCGGCTCTCCACGCTCTCCGGGGTCAGGCACGTGTTCCCCTTCGAGAACCGCGGCGAGGAGATCGGGGTGACTCTCGCCCACCCGCACGGGCAGATCTACGCCTACCCCGAGCCGGCGCCCCGCCTCGCCCAGCAGCTGCACCAGGCCGCGGCGTACCGCGCGTCGACCGGGGGCTCGCTGCTGGCGGACGTCCTGGCCGCCGAGCGGCGCGCGGGCACCCGGGTGATCCTCTCCGGTGAGCACTGGACGGCCTTCGTGCCCGTCGCCGCCCGCTGGCCCGTCGAGGCGCAGCTGGCACCCCACCGCGACGTCGCCGACCTCGCCGACCTCGACGAGAACGAGCGCGCCGAGCTGGCGGTGGTCTACCGCGAGCTGCTGCGCCGCCTCGACCGGTACTTCGACGGCGTGGACCGGCTGCCCTACATCTCCGCGTGGCAGCAGGCGCCGGTGGGCGAGGGCCGCGACCTGGGTCGCCTGCACCTGCAGGTGTTCTCGATCCTGCGCGCGCCGGGGAAGCTGAAGTACCTGGCCGGCTCGGAGTCCGGGGCCGGTGCGTGGGTCAACGACACCACCCCGGAGAAGATCGCCGAGCGGCTGCGGGCGGTGGCGTCATGAGCGACGGCGCGGGCGGCCTCGCGGAGGTCCCCGACGTCGATGCGCTGGTGGCGGCCTTCACCGAGGCCTTCGGCGGCGGGCCCGAGGGCGTGTGGGCGGCTCCGGGCCGGGTCAACATCATCGGCGAGCACCTGGACTACAACGGCGGCCCCGTGCTCCCGATGGCCCTGCCGCAGGTGACGATGGTGGCGCTGCGCCGGCGTGACGACGGACAGGTCAACCTGCTCTCCGCCTCCGACCTCGGGGAGGAGGACGCCCGCTGGTCGGGGCCCCTGGCCGGGGTCGGCCCCGGAGCCCCCCGGGGGTGGGCCGCCTACCCGGCGGGCGTGCTGTGGGCTCTGCGCGAGGGCGGTCCCCCCTTCGACGCCGCGGCGACCGGCGTGGACGCCGCGTTCGCCTCCACCGTGCCCATCGGGGCCGGGCTCTCGAGCTCCGCGGCCCTGGAGTGCGCGGTGGCCGTGGCCGTGGCCGACCTCGCCGAGCTGCCCCACGACGACCAGGGGCGCGCCGAGCTGGTGGTGCGCTGCGTGCGCGCCGAAAACGACGTGGCCGGCGCGCCGACGGGCGGCATGGACCAGGCGGCGGCGCTGCGCACCGAGCAGG
>JBBSRD010000141.1:0-7942 GCA_038243415.1 Actinomycetales bacterium
ACCGCCTGGGGCGCCGTGGTCCACGGGCACCCGCTGTCCGCGATCCTGCCCACGGTCACCGCCGCGGTCGCGACCAGCGCCACGGCGGTGCTCTTCCAGCCCCGCCACGGCAGTGCTCGTCCAGCCCGGAGCGCGGGTGGAGGCCCGCGCCTGAGCGGCCGTGCTGCGCCCGCTCGCCGAGGCCGGCCACCCGGTCCTCATCGTCATGCAGCCCCTCGGCATCGCCTTCACCGCGACGGACGCCTGCGAGGACGAGGTCTCCCCCACCACCGGGCTCCTGCTCCACGCCTCCTACCCCGCCTCGGACCCCAGCTCCTCCCTCGACGCCGAGGTCCTGTCCGTCTCGGGCACCAGGGACGGGCTCGCGACCCGCGCCGACGTGGAGGCCTCTCGCCCGGGCCTGCCGGCCGGCACCTCCTTCGCGGCCGTCGAGGGCGCGGTGCACGCGTTCTTCGGCGACCACGGGCCCCAGCCGGGCGACGGCACGCCCGCGATCGGCCGCACGAGCGCGCGATCGGAGATCGCCGGGGCGAGCGTGGCGTTCGTCGACGCGCAGGACCGCTGAGGCCCTGAGCCCCGACCTCCTCCAGCGAGGTCCCCGGAGCGGCGGCAGCGCGAGCGGCTGCCCGCCGCGCCCCGGGTCCCGGCCCTCAGGCGGCGACCGGCTCTCCGGCACGGTCCGCCGCGCCGGAGCCGGCGCCCGCCGACCAGTCCTCACCCGCGCCGCCGTCGACCAGCACGCCGTCCGCGTCGATGCGGGCGCCCAACGACGCCGCGACGTCCGGGCCGCTGGGCGAGGTCGCCTCGCTGGCGCGCACCACGCGGACGAACGCCGACGTGCCGTACGTCAGGTCGTGGCCGAGGGCGTCCGCCGTGACGCGGGCCCTGGTGCCCGAGCGCTCCTCGCCGTTCTCGCCGCGCGAGCTCCACTGCTCGACGCTCGCGCGGCCGTTCACCAGCACGCGCTGGCCCTTGACCAGCGAGGAGGCTGCGTTCTCCCCGAGGACGCCGAACGCGCAGACGTCCCACCAGCTGGTGTCGCCGTCGGCCCACTCCCCGTCCCTCATGCGGCGGGACGTCGAGGCGATGCGGAAGGTGGTCATGAAGCGGCCGCCGTCGATCTGGCGCCGGACGGGGTCCGCCGCCAGGTTGCCGACGACGGTGATCTGGGTGTCGCGCACGATGCTCCCCTCACGGCCCGCACGGTGCGGGCACCGATCCAGCCTGCGGCGGGGTCGTCGCCGCGCCGGCCGGGCGCCCGCCGGCCTGTGGACGGCGTGCTCCACGGGGGTCGGCCTGTGGACGGCGCTCAGCGACCCACGGCGCGACCGGACGCCTGCGCCACCGCGAGGCGTGCCTCCCGGTGGTCGTCGAGCACCCGCGTGAGCGGCTCCAGCAGCGTCGCGGCGGCCACCCGGGCGACCCGCGCCCGCAGGTCCTCGCGCACGTCCGCGGTCCGCCTCCTGGCCCGGGACGTGACCAGGGGGCGCAGCAGCAGCGCGAGGAGCACCCCGAGCGCCACCGCGGCCGCCAGCGCCACCCAGGGCAGCGGCAGGTCGAACGGATCCCGACCCACCCTCACCGGTGCGGGGAACGGCAGCGCCAGCCACAGCGCCCCGGCCCACGCCAGCGTCCAGAGCAGCGCGGCGAGACCCACCGCGGCCACGGCGCGCTGCACCCACAGGGCACCGCGCTGCCACCAGGGCGGGGCGGCCTCCAGCCGTACCCCCACGAGGGCCTGGTCGAGGGCGTCCGCCACCTCCCCGCCGACGTCCTGACCGGCCGGCGCCACGCTCGCGCGCACCGCGTCGGACCAGCGCTGCGGGAGGCCCGCCGCCGCCCCGGAGGCCACGGACCGCGCCGCGGTCGCGACCCTGGCGCGCTCGGTGGGGCTCGGGCCGGTCAGCGACGAGCGCACCAGCCGTGCCCGGGAGGCGTCGGCGGCGGCCTCGATCGACGGCGGCCCACCGCCGCGTCCGCGCCGCGCGCTCCCGCTGACGCGCCCGAGCACCCTCAGGCGCGCCAGCGGGTCTCGGCGCCATCGTCCGATCCAGGTCACCGCCGGCCACCCGGTCATCTGCCGGCCGGTCCGCAGCTCGCTGCGCCTCACCGCGTCGAGCACCGTCGGGACCCCGGCCGCGACGCACAGGGCGTCGACCAGCGCGTCGGCCCCCCGGGCGCTGACGTCCTGCTCGTCGGCACCCAGCGAGGCGGCGAGGTCCCCGGCGGCGACCTCCACGTCGGCCTCCGTGCGCCGGGTGGCCGCCGACGTCGCGGAGACGGCCTGCGCCACGGCGCGGCGCAGCTCGCCGACCCCCTCCCCGGTGCGGGCGGAGGTCCTCACGACGTCGACGCGCGGCAGCCCGTCAGCGGCCAGGAGCGAGCGCAGGTCGCGCTCGCAGGCGTCCGCGGAGGCGGCGTCGAGGGTGTCCACCTGGTTGAGCACCACGAGGAGCAGGTCCTGGTGGCCGGTGAGGCGCTGCAGGTAGCGCTCGTGCAGGGCGCCGTCGGCGTACTTCTGAGGGTCGACGACCCACACCATGAGGTCGACGAGCTCGACCATGCGGTCCACCTGCAGCGCGTTGCCGAGGTCGGTGGAGTCGTGGTCGGGCAGGTCGAGCAGCACGAGGCCCTCGAGGTCCTCAGCGCTGACGTCCCCGGATCCCCGCGTGGCGTCCGCGCGGTGACGGCTGCGCACGTCGAGCCAGTCGAGCAGCGCAGCGGGCTCCTCGCCCCAGATGACGGCGGTCGGTGAGGACGTCGTGGGCCGGCGCACCCCGGCGACGGCCACGTCCTCGCCGACGAAGGCGTTCAGCAGCGACGACTTCCCGCTCCCCGTGGCCCCCGCGAGCGCCACGACCGTCGACGCGGCGCCACCGGACGCGGGCCTCGACATCGCGCTGCGCTCGCGTCCGCGCCGGACCACCTGCGCTGCGCGGGCTGCGGCGCCGGTGTCCAGACGGTCACCGCCTGCCAGCAGCGCCCGCTCCAGCGCGGCGAGGCGCTCGCTCAGGTCGTCGCGCGGACGGGCTGCGGGGGCGCTGCCCCGACGACGCAGCAGCGTCACGCGGCACCTCCCTCGGCGGCGGGCCCAGCGGTGGGCTCAGCAGCAGGCGCCACCGCAGGCGGGGCGTCCACCGCGACGTCCAGCGGGGCGCGCAGGCGGGCCACCAGCCCCTCGTCGAGCGCGGGAAGGTGCACGGCGAGGGACTCCTGCTGGGCCTCCATCAGCGTCTTCACGCGGGCGGAGAGGTCGTCGCGGGCGCGGGTGGCCAGGCGCCGGACCGCGTCCTCACCGAAGACCGCCTCCAGCACCCGCTGGGACAGCAGCGCGGTACCGCCGGCGATGCCGACCTCGGCGCCGGTGAGCCCCGCGGTGCCCGCGAAGACCGCGACCATCAGCGCCGCGCCCACCCCGGAGATGCCCAGCGACAACATCCGGGCCTGGGTGCGCCGGCCCTGCCCGTTCTCGGAGACCAGCACCAGGACGAAGCCCTGCCAGTCCCGGACCAGACGCTCCACGCTCTCGCGCACCCCGGTCGGCAGCACGTCCTCACGGGCTGCGGGCGGCGCGGCGGCGAGCACCGCGGCCCCCGCGGGGTCGGCCCGCCACGCCAGCAGCGCGGCCTCCCTGGCTCCGGCCGCCGCGTCGAGCACGAGAGCGGCCACCCCCGTGCTCACGGCCTCGTCGAGGCGCTGGGCCGGGGCGGGACGGTTCGTCAGGATCCGGGTGAGGGAGTCGCGCGCGCGCCCCACCGCGGACTGGACCGAGGTGATGAACACCCCTGTCCCGACGAACTCCTGCCAGCGCGCGAGGACCTCCCCGCGCAGCACCGAGCCGTCCGTGAGGTGCTCGTCCAGCTGCCCGCGCGCGCCGGCGTAGACCTCGTCCAGCCGGGCGCGGAGCCCGGCGACGGCGCCCTCCTGCTCCTGCGCGGCGGCCGCCAGGGTCTCCACCCGGGGGGCCAGCGAGGCGAGCGCGCCGGTGAGCGTGGACCGCACCACCTCCTGGCGGCGCTGGGCGTCCGAGCCCACCAGCCCCAGCCACTCCCGCAGGCCCGCCGTGGCCGACGGCGGGAGGAGCCCGCCGGACAGGGGGCTCTCGGGGACGGTGAACAACGGCGCCGACGCGAGGGAGGCCTCGTCCAGGAGCCGCTGCAGGTCTGCGGCGATCTCCTCGGCGACGTCGGCCGGCTCCGCGGGGACCCGGTCGAGGACGAGGGCGAGCGCCGTCCCGCGCTCCGCGGCGCCCGCGAGCACGGACCACGGCACCGCGTCGCCGTAGCGCGCCGCCGTCGTCACGAAGATCCACAGGTCCGCGGCCCCGAGCAGCTGGGCCGCGAGGTCCCGGTTGGCACTGACCACGGAGTCGATGTCCGGGGCGTCGAGCAGGGCGAACCCCGGGGGCATGGCCGCGTCCACGACGAGGTGGACGCCCCGACCGCCCTCGGCGGAGGAGCCGCCCGACGGGACGCTGCCCGCCGACGTCTCGGCACCCGGTGAGCCCGTGGTCCGCGGCAGCGACGGCAACACCTCGCGGGAGGCGAACCACGCGGCGTCGGCCGGGGCGTGCACCAACGTCGGACGGCGGGTGGTGGGCCTCAGGACACCGGGGGTGGTGACCACCCGGCCGAGCAGCGAGTTGACCAGCGTGGACTTCCCCGCGCCCGTCGACCCCCCGACGACCGCCAGCAGGGGCGCGTCCATGCGCCTCAGCCGCGGCAGCAGGTGGTCCTGCAGCTGGCTGCTCAGGGCAGCCCTCACGCCTGCTGCCGCGGGCGCGCCGGGCGTCGGCAGCGGGAGGGCGAACGAGTCGACGTCGTCCGCGAGCGCTTCGAGCCGCTGGACCAGGGGGGCGTCGCGCGGGGCGGACGCTGCCGTGCTCGCACCGTGGGGGGCCATGGGGAAGGATGATGCCCGGTCCCGTCAGCAACCGTCGACGGGCCAGCCCTCGTAGCTCAGTGGATAGAGCAACAGACTTCTAATCTGTCGGCCGCTGGTTCGAGTCCAGCCGGGGGCACAGCAACAGACGTCTCATCTGTCGTCTGCCGCGCGGATCGCTCCGCGGGCGGGGAACATGCTCACCGTGCTCTTCTTCGTCATCTTCACCCTTGCGGGGTTCAGCGCCCTCCTGGCTGCCATGCTGCCGAGGATCCTTCACGGCCGGCCCTTCAGCCTGCCGCTGGTCTTTCTCCTCGTGGGCGTGGGGCTCGGCTTCCTGCCCGGTCTGCCCGCCGTGGACCCCCTCGACCACGGCGTGGTCGTCGAGCACCTCACCGAGGTCGTGGTGATCATCGCGCTGATGGGCGCCGGCCTGGCGATCGACCGTCCCGTCGGGTGGCGGCGGTGGGCCTCGGCGTGGCGGCTGATCGCGATCGCCATGCCGCTGACGATCGCGCTGGTCGCCATCACCGGCAGCGTGCTCGGGGGGCTGCCGCTGGCCGCCGCCGTGCTGCTGGGCGCCGTGATGGCGCCCACCGACCCCGTGCTGGCAGGGGACGTCCAGGTCGGCGAGCCCAGCGACGGGACGCGCGAGGCCGAGGCACGCTTCGCCATCACCGCGGAGGCGGGGCTCAACGACGGTGCCGCCTTCCCCGCCGTCTACCTCGCCCTCGCGCTGGCCGCCGCTGGCGGGTGGGGCGGCTGGTTCGTCGGCTGGGCCCTCGTCGACGTGGTGGTGCGCGCCGCGATCGGGATCGCCATCGGCCTGGCGCTCGGCTGGGGCCTGGGGTGGCTGTTCTTCCGTGCGCGCCAGGGATTCTGGCGCCTGCCCGAGAACGTCGAGGGTTTCACCGCACTGGCCGTGACCTTCCTCGCCTACGGGCTCACCCAGCTCGCCACGGGCTACGGGTTCGTGGCGGTCTTCGTGGCCGCGTGCGCGATCCGCTCCGTCGAGCGCTCCCACGGCGCCCACCAGGTCGCCCACGGCTTCGTCGAGCAGGTCGAGCGCATGCTCACCGCCTGGCTGGTGCTCCTGCTCGGCGTGGCGATCGCCGACGGGCTCCTCGCGGAGCTCACGGGCGGGCTCGCCGCCGTGGCGGTGCTGCTGGTCATGGTGTTCCGCCCCGTGGTGGGCTGGATCAGCCTGCTCGGCACCCCGAGCGGGCGGCGCGAGCGTGTCGTCATCGCTTTCTTCGGTGTCCGGGGCATCGGTTCGCTGTACTACCTGTCGTACGCCCTGGAGAACGGGGAGTTCCCCGGACCGCCGCTGTGGTCCGCCGTCGGCTTCGCCGTCGCCCTCTCGGTGGTGGTCCACGGGCTGACGGCGACGCCCGTGGTGCGCTGGCTGGACGCCGCACGCGAGCGACGGATCGCCGACGACCGCGACACGGGCACCGACGACGTCGCCGTCGAGGACGTCCGCGTGTAGACGTCGGACGGACGCGGACGTGCCCACGGTCCCGGGACCGCGCCGAGGCTCAGGCCTGCTGACCGCCGCCCTGGTAGACGTCGGGGATGCCGTCGCCGTCGGAGTCAGCGATCTCCTCCTCCCAGATCCGCCTGTACGTCCGGTTGCGGGCCCGCAGCATCACGGTCGCCACCAGCGCGGCGACGACCGAGCCCAGAAGCACCCCGATCTTCACGTGCTCGTCCCGCTCGCTGCCGTGACCGAAGGCCAGCTCACCGATGAGCAGCGAGACCGTGAAGCCGATCCCGGCGAGCATCGACACCCCCAGGACGTCCCACCAGGAGAGGTCGTCCGCGAGCTGGGCCTTCGTGAACCTGGCGACGAGCGCGGCGGAGCCCAGGACGCCCACGATCTTGCCGACGACCAGCGCGACGGCGATGCCCTGCGCCACGGGGTCGCTGAGGGACTCCGTGAGACCGGAGATCCCGCCGATGGCCACCCCCGCGGCGAAGAGGGCGAAGAGGGGGACGGCGACCCCCGAGGAGATCGGCCGCCAGACGTGCTCCAGGTGCTCGGCGAGGCTGTGGACGTCGTGGCCCGCGGACCCGTCGGTGTGGCCGGCGGCCGACACCTTCGGGGTCCTGGCCGCCTTCGCCTCGGCACGGGTGTGGTCCCGGCGGTTCACGAGCGCCGGCACCGTGAACCCGAGCAGCACCCCCGCCACCGTCGCGTGGACGCCGGAGGCGTGGACGAGGAGCCACGCGGCCAGCGCCAGGGGCAGCAGGAGCCACCACGAGGTGATCCGGCGCTGCACGAGGACCCCGAAGATCGCGACGGGCACGATCGCCAGGAGCAGCGGGACGACCTGAAGGTCGGAGGTGTAGAAGATCGCGATGATCATGATGGCCAGCAGGTCGTCGACCACCGCGAGGGTGAGCAGGAAGGTGCGCAGGGCCGTGGGGAGGTGCGTGGAGATGACGGCGAGGACCGCGAGGGCGAACGCGATGTCGGTGGCGGTGGGGATCGCCCAGCCGCGCAGGGCGTCACCGCCGGTGTCGAGGTTCCAGAGCACGTAGATGAGCGCGGGCGCCGCCATGCCGCCGACGGCCGCAGCGACGGGCATGGCCGCTCGCCGGGGGTCGCGCAGCTCGCCGGCGACGAACTCGCGCTTGAGCTCCAGCCCCGCGACGAAGAAGAAGATCGCGAGCAGCCCGTCCGCGGTCCACTCCGCGACGGTGAGGTGCGCGCGCAGGAGCGTGGGGCCGAGCTCGAAGTCCCGCAGGGCGACGTAGGCGTCTCCGAGGGGGGTGTTCACCCACACGAGCGCGATGACGGTGGCACCCAGGAGGAGCAGGCCACCGACCGTCTCCGCGCGCAGGACCTCGGCCACGAAGCGCGCGTCGGTGTACGAGCCGCGTCCGAAGACCTGGCGGCGGGTCGGAGGCGGCGGCGACGTCGTCATCGACGCGCAGCATAGCGACGATCAGCGGCTGCGCTGGACGCCTGAGAGGGGACCGGCAGCAGGCCCGCCGCCCTCGAGGTGCAGCACCGGGCCGCGAGGCACCCCCGGCGCGACGACGCGGGGGAGGAACC
>JBBSRD010000142.1:0-7881 GCA_038243415.1 Actinomycetales bacterium
CGACATCGGTGGTCCGTCGATGGTGAGGGCGGCCGCGAAGACCGCCCCGTCCGTCGCCGTGGTCACCGACCCGGCCGACTACGACGACGTCCTCGCTGCCGTCGCCGCCGGCGGCACCACGCAGCCCCAGCGCACGGCGCTCGCGGCGCGGGCGTTCGCGGCGACCGCCGCCTACGACGTGGCCGTCGCCTCGTGGTTCGCGGCCCGGGAGGCGGAGGACTCCGGCGAGCCGGCCGCCTTCGTCGCCAGCGCCCACGTCCGCCGCGCCGCCCTGCGCTACGGCGAGAACCCCCACCAGAGCGCCGCGGTGTACGTGCCCGCCGGTCGCTCGGGCAGCGCCGGCGACCCCGGCGTCGCCGGCGCGCAGCAGCTGCACGGCAAGGAGATGTCCTACAACAACTACGTCGACACCGATGCCGCGCGCCGCGCCGCCGCTGACCATGACCGCCCGGCCGTGGCGATCATCAAGCACGCCAACCCGTGCGGCGTGGCCGTCGGTGACGACGTCGCCGCCGCGTACGCCGCCGCGCTGGCGTGCGACCCGGTCTCGGCGTTCGGGGGGGTCGTGGCCTCCAACCGCCCGGTGAGCGTGGCGATGGCCGAGCAGGTGGCACAGGTGTTCACCGAGGTGGTCATCGCGCCCGGCTACGAGGACGGCGCGCTGGAGGTGCTGATGCGCAAGAAGAACGTGCGCCTGCTCCTCGCCGAGCAGCCCGAGCCCGGGCGGCGCGAGGAGGCGCGCCCCGTCAGCGGAGGCCTGCTGGTCCAGGACGCCGACGTGCTCGACGCGCCCGGCGACGACCCCGCGGCCTGGACCCTGGCCGCCGGGCCCGCCGCCGACGCCGCCACGATGGCGGACCTGGAGCTGGCGTGGCGCGCGATCCGCTCGGTGCGCTCCAACGCGATCCTGCTGGCGCGGGGCGGCGCGGCCGGGGGGGTCGGCATGGGGCAGGTCAACCGGGTGGACGCGTGCCGCCTCGCGGTGGAGCGGGCCAACACCCTCGGCGGCTCCGGCGACGGGCCTGCTCCCGAGCGGGCCCGCGGCAGCGTCGCGGCCTCCGACGCCTTCTTCCCCTTCGCCGACGGGCTGCAGGTCCTCCTCGACGCCGGGGTGCGAGCGGTCGTCCAGCCCGGGGGGTCGGTGCGCGACGAGGAGGTCGTCGCCGCTGCCGAGGACGCCGGCGTGACGATGTACCTCGCGGGAGCCCGGCACTTCGCCCACTGAGCGCGGCTATCCTCACGCGGTGTCGCTGCGCGCAGGTGAGGACGGCCCGCCCGGACCCACCTCCACCCGCCGTGGCTCGCCGGCGGTCAGCCGCTCCGCCTCGCTGGCCCCGCTCGTCGTGGTGCTCGGGGCCGCGCTGGCCGCGGTGGTCGGCGTCGTCGCGGGGTTCCGGTGGGCCGGGCTGGTGCTCGCCGCCGTGCTCCTCACCACCGCGGTCGCACGACTCACCCTGCCCGCCCCCGTCCTCGGGGCCCTGGCCGTGCGCTCGCGAGGGACCGACGTGGTGACGTGCGTGGTCCTCGGCGCCGGTCTCGTCGTCCTCGCCCTCACGGCCCCCTCGTGAGGCGCCGCCGCCGAGGACCGCTCGGACCGCGCGCACGGACCTGGCCGGGATGGGTCGTCGTCGCGGTGGTCGGGGCGCTCGCGGTCTCGACGACGGCCCCGCTCTGGCTCGGCCTCTCCGAGACCGCCCCGTGGGCCCAGCTCGTCCAGCTGAGGGTCCTCAGCGCCGCCCTTGCCCTGACCACGGCCGTGGTGCTCGCGGTGGTGGCCCTCGTCACCGGCCGCAGGCGGCGACGGCGACCGGCGCGCACGAGCGTGCTCGCCCTGGTCCTCCTGCTCGTGGCGGGCGCGCACGGCGCCGTCCTGCTCTCCCGGGGCGCCCTCGGGGACCAGGAGGTGCCGGTCGCCCGCGCCGGCGACCTGACGATGCTGGCGCTCAACATGGAGCAGGGCGGCGCGGCCACCGGTGACGTCGTGGAGCTCGCGAAGGGCTCGCGCGCCGACGTCCTGGCTTTGTCCGAGGTGCTCCCCGAGCAGGGCCGCGCGGTCGGAGAGGCGCTCGGTCGCGGAGACGCCCGGTGGACCGTGCTGTGCGCGCCGACGGACGGACCGAAGCCCGAGCCCGCCGAACCGGTACTCGCTGCTGCCCTACGTGGAGCCCGCCGGGTGCCTCGTGATCTCACCGGCGCTGGGCGGCTACGAGGTGGGAGGCCCCCAGCCGGACCTGCTCGGCGGCGCCGTCGTCGCCCTGCCCGTGCCTGCCCCCTCGGGCGACGACCGGCGCCCCCCGCTGGCCGTCGTCCACACCACCCCGCCGATCCCGCTGGTCTTCGGCATGGAGGTCTGGCGCCGGGAGGTGGCGACCGCCGTCGCCGTGTGCCCGAGCCTGGACGGAGCCGTGGTCGGCGGCGACCTCAACGCCTCCGACGACGCCGCGTCGCTGCACCGCCTCGGGCACTGCGTGGACACCGCCGCAGGGTCGAAGGCCTCGGGCACCTGGCCGTCGTCCCTGCCGGCCGGGGCCTCCGCCCGCATCGACCACGTCCTCGCCGACGGTCGGGCGTGGTCGGTCGTCGGCACCCGCACCGCCTTCGTCGCGGGCACCGACCACCGGGCGCTGGTCAGCGTGCTGCGTCCCCGCTGACCATCGCCCGAAGGTGCTCGTCGGTGCGTCGGGGAGCGGCTCAGATGAGCTTGAGCCCCTGCACGGTGTCGCGCTCCTCCACCAGCTCGGCAGCCGTCGCGTCGATGCGCGGGCGCGAGAACTCGTCGATCTCGAGGCCCTCGACCCGGCTCCACGCGCCGCCGGACGTGGTGACCGGCACCGAGCAGACGATGCCCTCGGGGATGCCGTAGCTCCCGTCGGAGACCACGCCCATCGACGTCCAGTCGCCCTCCGGCGTGCCGTGGACCCAGTCGTGGACGTGGTCGACCGCGGCCGACGCGGCCGAGGCCGCCGAGGACGAGCCGCGCGCCTCGATGATCGCGGCGCCGCGCTTGGCGACGGTGGGGATGTAGTCCTCCTCCAGCCACTGCTGGCCGCCCTCGGCGGAGAGCAGCTCGGTGGCCGGGCGGCCCGCGATCGAGGCGTGGAAGAGGTCCGGGTACTGGGTGGCGGAGTGGTTTCCCCAGATGATCGCGCGCTCCACCTCGCCCACGCCCACCCCGGCGCGCTTGGCCAGCTGGGCCTTCGCGCGGTTGTGGTCCAGGCGCGTCATCGCGGTGAACCGCTCGGCAGGGATCTCCGGGGCGTTGCGCTGGGCGATGAGGGCGTTGGTGTTGGCCGGGTTGCCGACCACGAGGACCTTGACGTCGTCGGCGGCGCTGGCCGCCAGCGCCTTGCCCTGCGTGGTGAAGATCGCGCCGTTGGCCTCCAGGAGGTCGGCGCGCTCCATGCCCTTGCTGCGCGGGCGCGAGCCGACGAGCACGGCGACGTTCACGCCGTCGAAGGCGACAGTCGCGTCGTCGCTAATGTCGATGCTCTGCAACAGCTCGAAGGCGCCGTCGTCCAGCTCCATCGCGACGCCCTCCGCCGCGCCGAGCGCCGGGGTGATCTCCAGCAGGCGCAGCCTCACGGGCGTCTCGGGGCCGAACATCTGCCCCGAGGCGATGCGGAAGAGCAGGCTGTAGCAAATCTGCCCGGCGGCGCCGGTGACGGCCACGGTCACGGGATCCTTCTGCGGTGTGCTCATCACCCGACGATAGCGATGAGGCCCGGGCGACGGTGACGCGCCGAGGTGGGGCTTGACGCGGGGGCTGCGAGGGGCTTTGCTGTGCCTGCCCATCCAGAGCGACCGAGAGACCTGGCTCGTCGACGTCGCAGCAACCGCTCGCCCCACCCTCCGGTGAGGCGGCAGGTGCTCCCGCCAGGACCGATGAGGAGCGACCCCGTGACCCGTCCTGCCCTGCCCACGCCCGCCGCGTCCACCGGCTCGAGCTCTCGTGAGCCGCTGCGCTTCGCGTACTGGGTGCCCAACGTCTCCGGCGGCCTGGTGGTCTCCACCCTGCCGCAGCGCACCAGCCACGACCCGGCCTACAACGTCGAGACCGCCCGCGCCGCGGAGCGCGTCGGGTTCGAGTACGCCCTGACCCAGGTGCGCTACGCCGCCTCCTACGGCGCGGACTCCCAGCACGAGTCGACGTCGTTCTCCCTCGCGCTGCTGCTGGCGACGGAGAGGCTCAAGGTCATCGCGGCGGTCCACCCCTACTTCTGGCAGCCGACGGTGCTGGCGAAGTGGGCCGCGACCGCCCAGGAGCTCACCGACGACCGGCTGTGCCTGAACGTCGTCTCCGGGTGGTTCAAGGCCGAAGCCATCAGCCTGGGCGCGACGTGGCACGAGCACGACGAGCGCTACGTGCAGTCGGAGGAGTTCATCGACGTGCTCCGCGGCGCGTGGACCACCGACGGCTTCAGCTATCCGGGGAGCCACTTCGGGATCTCCGACCTCACCTTCCGCCCGCAGCCGAAGGTGCAGCCGGAGGTCTTCCAGGGTGGCAACTCCACCGCGGCGCGTCACATGGCCGGGCGGGTCTCGGACTGGTACTTCATGAACGGGACCACCTACGAGGGCGTCGCCGAGCAGGTCGCGCAGGTGGGCGGGTACGCCGCCGAGGCCGGCCGCGGCATCCGGTTCGGCCTCAACGGGTTCGCCGTGGTCCGCGACACCGAGGCCGAGGCCGTCCAGGTGGTCGACGACATCGTCTCCCACGCCGACGTGACCAAGGTCGAGGGGTTCCGCGACGCGGTCCGCGAGGCGGGCCGCTCCGCCACGGACGGCAAGGGCATGTGGGCGAACAGCGAGTTCAAGGACCTCGTCCAGTACAACGACGGGTTCCGCACCGGGCTGATCGGCACCCCCGAGCAGGTGGCCCGCCGCGCCGTCGCCTTCCGCCTCGTCGGGGTGGACCTGCTGCTGCTGGCCTTCCTCCACGTGCAGGAGGACGTCATCGCCTTCGGCGAGCGCGTCATCCCGCTGGTGCGGGCGCTCGAGGAGGAGATCGCCGACCTCTCCGACGACGAGGCGATCGCCCACCTGGGTCTCGAGGACGAGCTCGCTGACGCCAGGGCGGCGCTGGTGGCGGAGCAGCGCGAGCCGGTCGCCATCTGAGGAGCGTGGTCAGCGGCGTCAGCGGCGCCCCGACCCGTGCGGCAGGATCACCGCCGTGAGCGATGACGTGGCCGTGCGGGTCCGGGGGCTCCACAAGCACTACGGGCAGCGGCGCGCCGTCGACAGCATCGACCTCGACGTCGTGCCGGGAGAGGTCTTCGCCCTGCTGGGTCCCAACGGCGCGGGCAAGACGACCACCGTGGAGGTCCTGGAGGGCTACCGCGCCCGCACCTCCGGGGAGGTCAGCGTGCTCGGCGCTGACCCGGGGCGGCCGACGCGGGCGTGGCGCGCGCGCCTGGGGATCGTCGCGCAGGACACCGCCGACCTGGCCGAGCTGACGGTCACCGAGCTGGTGCGGCACTTCTCCGGCTTCTACCCGCGGGGCCGCGACGCCGAGGAGGTGATCGCCCAGGTGGGTCTCGCCGACGACGCCGGCACCCGGGCCCGCGCGCTGTCCGGGGGGCGTCGGCGCCGCCTCGACGTGGCGCTCGGCATCGTCGGTTCCCCTGAGCTGCTGTTCCTCGACGAGCCGACCACCGGGTTCGACCCCGAGGCGCGCCGGGAGTTCTGGAAGCTCGTGCAGTCCCTCGCCGCCGACGGGACGACGATCCTGCTCACCACGCACTACCTCGACGAGGTGGAGGTCCTCGCCGACCGCCTCGCCGTCATCGCCTCCGGGCACATCGTCGCCACCGGCACCCCGCGCGACCTCGGGGGGCGCGACCACGCGCGGGCGACGGTGAGCTGGCGCGACCCGGACCGCCCGGGCGGCGTCGCCACGGAGGCCACCGACGAGCCCGCGGCCCTGGTGGGCCACCTGGCCCGGCGGTTCGGCGGCGAGCCACCGGGCCTGGTCGTCAGCCGCCCCACGCTCGAGGACGCCTACCTCGACCTCCTGGAGGGCGCATGAGCACCGCCGTCGCGCCGCCCCGTGAGGGCCCGCCCCTGCCCGGGGTGCTGCGCACGTCGCTCGCGCGCACCGGCCTCGAGCTGCGCGAGTACTCACGCTCGCGCGACGCCGTCATCTTCAACGTGCTCTTCCCCGTGCTGTTCCTCTTCATCTTCGGGTCGGTCTTCGACGGCGACGTCATCCCCGGGGTGCCGTTCGTCCAGTACTTCACCGCGGGGATGGCCGCCTCCGGGGTGCTGCTCGTGAGCTTCCAGGCGCTCGCCATCACCATCGCGGTGGAGCGTGACACCGGGACGCTGCGGCGCCTGGAGGGGACGCCCATGCCGCGCTCCGCATACTTCCTCGGCAAGGTCGGCCTGGTCGTCGTGACTGGCGTGGTGCAGCTCGTGGTGCTGCTGGCGTGCGCGCGCCTGTTCTTCGACGTGCCCCTGCCCGCCACCGCCGGCGACTGGGGCACCTTCGCCTGGGTGGGGGTGCTCGGCATCACCGCCGGCTCCCTGCTGGGGATCGCCTACTCCTCCGTGCCGTCGTCCGGGCGCAGCGCCCAGGCCGTGGTCGCCCCGGTCGTGCTGGTGCTGCAGTTCATCTCCGGGGTGTTCTTCGCCTTCCCGTCCCTGCCCTCGTGGATGCAGGACGTGGCGAGCCTGTTCCCGCTGAAGTGGCTGGCGCAGGGGTTCCGGTCGGCGATCCTGCCGGAGCGCATGGAGGCCGCGGAGGTCTCCGGGTCCTGGCAGCACGGGGAGACGGTGCTGTGGCTGGCTGGCTGGGCGGTCGTCGGCCTGGTGCTGTGCGTGACGACGTTCCGGTGGCGCCGGCGCGGGGACCGCTGAGCCTCTGCTGGCGAGCACGTTCTCGCGGGCCGCCGTGGCGTCGGTGAAGACGAGGATGGAGGCGGTGATGATCGCCATGCCCATCGCGGTGGTGGACGGCACGGTGCCTCCTGGTCCACCGGGCGTCGGCGGTCATGGTCGACGGGATCACCACGTCGACCAGGGTGACGCCTCCTTCGGGGAGAAGCCGAAGCGGTTCGAGAGGGGATCGCTGTCCTGGACGGTCCAGACGAGCAGGAGGATGAACCCCACGACGGGGACGATGCCGAAGAGGACCCGCCACCCCGACCTGCCGGTGTCGTGCAGCCGCCGGACCGTCACCGTGAGGTTGGGCAGGAGCAGCGCCAGGGTGACGAGCCCCTGCACCGGGCCGGTGCCGTCGGCCACGTCGGTGCCGGAGGAGCCGTCCATGAGCACGGCGGCGATGGTCACGATCCCCACGAACAGGGTCCACCACCAGTACTCGGAGCGGCGGGCGCGCCCGGAGAAGCCCCCATACTTCTTGAAGACGGTCGAGACGGCGGTGCCGAAGCCCACAGTTCCTCCTGAGGGGTCGGTGACAGCTCGTGCTCGAGCACGCGCACCGGCAGGGGCGCCGCCGACCATCATGGACGGCGCCCCTGCCGGCCATCCGGAGAACCCCTCAGGCCGAGGTGCCGTAACCCTGCGCCGAGATGCCGTGGTCACCGCTGACCGGCCCGGTCCGGGGCCCGACGTCCTCGGGGGAGGGGCCGAAGCGGTTCGGGCCGCGCGTGCTGTCCTGGGCCCAGAACACGATCAGCACGATGCCGCCGATGAGCGGGACCAGACCGATGAACCACCACAGGCCGCTGCGGTCGGTGTCGTGCAGCCGGCGCCACATCACGGCGAGGCTCGGGATCAGCAGCGCCAGGCTGACGACGATGGAGACCACGTTGACGAGCGTGAAAGCGATGCCTCCGCCGAGGCTCGCGGTGTCGGAACCACCGCTCGCCATCCCGGACCCGAGGCCGATGCTGACGAGGACGGCGAAGAACGCCATGCTGA
>JBBSRD010000143.1:0-7780 GCA_038243415.1 Actinomycetales bacterium
CCCCATGGCCAGCAAGCCCGCGTCCACCATCGACACCGTCGTCAACCTCTGCAAGCGCCGGGGGTTCGTCTTCCCCGCCGGTGAGATCTACGGGGGGACCCGCTCCGCGTGGGACTACGGGCCCCTCGGCGTGGAGCTGAAGGAGAACATCAAGCGCGCCTGGTGGCGCTCGATGGTCACCTCGCGCGACGACGTGGTGGGCCTCGACTCCTCGGTCATCCTGCCCCGCCAGGTGTGGGTGGCCTCGGGCCACGTGGGGGTGTTCACCGACCCGCTGACCGAGTGCCAGAGCTGCCACCGGCGCTTCCGTGCGGACCACCTCGAGGAGGAGTTCGAGGCCCGCAAGGGTCGCGCCCCCAAGGACGGTCTCGCCGAGATCGCGTGCCCGAACTGCGGCACGCGCGGGGAGTGGACCGAGCCCAAGGACTTCAACATGATGCTGAAGACCTACCTGGGCCCCGTCGAGGACGAGTCCGGGATGCACTACCTGCGCCCCGAGACCGCCCAGGGAATCTTCGTGAACTTCGCGAACGTCATGGGCTCGGCCCGCAAGAAGCCGCCGTTCGGCATCGGGCAGATCGGGAAGTCCTTCCGCAACGAGATCACGCCGGGAAACTTCATCTTCCGCACGCGGGAGTTCGAGCAGATGGAGATGGAGTACTTCGTCGAGCCGGGCACGGACGAGGACTGGCACCAGTACTGGATCGACGAGCGCACCCGCTGGTACACCGACCTGGGGATCGACCCGGCGAACCTGCGCCACCTCGAGCACCCGAAGGAGAAGCTCTCGCACTACTCCACACGCACCGTGGACATCGAGTACCGCTTCGGCTTCACGGGCAGCGAGTGGGGCGAGCTCGAGGGCGTGGCCAACCGCACCGACTTCGACCTGAAGACCCACAGCGAGCACTCGGGCGCGGACCTGTCCTACTTCGACCAGTCCAAGGGCGAGAAGGGCGAGCGGTGGACGCCGTACGTCATCGAGCCCGCGGCGGGGCTGACGCGCTCGCTGATGGCCTTCCTCGTCGACGCCTACGCCGAGGACACCGCCCCCAACACCAAGGGCGGCACCGACACCCGCGTGGTGCTGCGCCTGGACCACCGCCTCGCACCGGTCAAGGCCGCGGTGCTGCCGCTCTCCCGCTCGGGAGACCTCGGGCCCGTCGCGCGCGACCTCGCCGCCCAGCTGCGCCAGGCCTGGAACATCGAGCTCGACGACGCCGGGGCGATCGGGCGGCGCTACCGCCGTCAGGACGAGATCGGGACGCCCTTCTGTCTCACCGTGGACTTCGACACCCTCGAGGACCAGGCCGTCACCATCCGGGAGCGGGACTCGATGCAGCAGACGCGCGTGGCCCTGGACCAGGTGCAGGGCTACCTGGCCCAGCGGCTGGTGGGTGCCTGACCCTCACTGCTGGACGAGCTGAGGGGGTGTGCCCGTACGGGCCCACCCCCTCACACTCGATCACGGTTGTGCAACGACACGCGCAGCGCGCCTCACACGTCACACGAGCCACACCTGTCACTGCCTAGCGTCCCGTCATGAGCACACAGCGGTGCGACCCAGCGGTCGACCCCCCCGTCACCCCTTCCCCGGCGACCTCTTCATCGACACGGGCGTCCCTGCCGCCGAGCGGGTGACGGTGGGTCAGGGTCCGTGGAGCGCCGAGGCCATCCACGTCTGGACCGGTACCGGCTGGACCCGCCTGGTCGTCGGCGCGGTGAGGCCCGTGCCGAGCGAGGGTCCCGCCCACCAGCGCCCGGCCCTGCTGGAGCTCGGCGTCGAGGACCGCTCCGTCGTCGCCCTCGACGCCGAGGGAGCCCCGGAGAGCGAGCACGCCGCTGTCCTGGAGCTGCGTCCCCTCGCGCCGTCAGCGCGCGCCTCCAGGCCCCGCCGCAACCGCTACGCGGCCCACGAGCACCGCTGGGCCTCCTGAGGAGCGGCTACCAGCCCTCGCTCGCCCTGGGGACGAGCAGCCGGTCCACCGCCATGAACAGGGCGTTCGCCACGAACGGCTTGGTCAGGTACTCGGGGCCGGCTGCCCGTCCCCGCTCGATGTCGGCGGGCTCCACGCGGGCAGAGAGGAAGATCGCGGGCAGGTCGGCGCCGCCCTCGCGCCGACGCCGCATCCCGAGCAGCTCCACCCCGTCGGTGACGGGCAGACCGACGTCGAGGACGACGAGCTCGGGGACCCCCAGCTCGTCGACCACCGCATCGCCTCCTCCGCCGAGCCGGCGCCCCGCACGCGGTGCCCGCGGCTGCTCAGCCGCGCCGCCACCAGGGCCCGGATGTCCGGGTCGTCCTCCACCACCATCACTCGGGCCACCCGGGCATCCTGCCGTGATCACCGGGCCGCTGGAGGCGAACCCGGCGATCAGGCGCGCTCGTCGGTCCCTCACACGGGGTAGGCGCGGACCTCCGTGGCCTTCACCGAGGCCCACAGCGCCGACCCCTCGCGCAGGCGCATCTCCGCGACGGCTCCCGCGGTGACGTCGGCGAGCACGTCGGGGGCGCCGTGCAGGCTCACCCGTACGACGTCCCCGCGCCTCTCCAGCCCGGAGACCACCCCTGGCCAGACGTTGCGCGCCGAGCCCGACGGGGGCCCGGCGTGCAGCGAGACCGAGGAGGGCGCGAAGGAGACCAGGACCGCGCCGCCGGGCGCCACGTCGGCCGCCGGGGACGCCGCGGCGACCAGGCTCCCGCCGCCGTCGACGTCGACGCGCAGGGCGCCTCCCCGGCCCGACCCCGAGGCCGAGGCGCTCCCGCCGAGCAGGTTCAGGCCGACCAGACCCGCCACGTACTCGGTGCGCGGCGCTCGGGCCACCTCGGCGGGCGGGCCGGACTGCACCACGACGCCGCGCTCGAGCACGACGAGACGGTCGGCCAGCACCAGGGCGTCGAGGGGGTCGTGGGTGACGAGCACCGTCGCCGGCGGCGCCCCGCCGCCCTCCGGCGCCTCGGTCATCGCGGCCTGGAGGACACCGCGCACCGCCGAGCGCGTGCCGGCGTCCAGCGCGGCGAGCGGCTCGTCGAGGAGCAGGAGGGCGGGCCGGGCGGCCAGCGCGCGGGCGATCGCCACCCGCTGGGACTGCCCCCCGGAGAGCGTGGCCGGCCGGGCGGAGGCGAGGTCGCCGATGCCGAGCGCCTCGAGGAGGCGCCCCGCCCGCTCCCGGGCCGCAGAGCGGGAGAGCCCGGCCGACCGCGGGGCGAACGCCGCGTTGTCCAGGGCGCAGAGGTGGGGGAAGAGCAGGTCGTCGGCGAAGACGACCCCGGTGCCGCGCTCGTGCGGCGGGACGAAGGCTCCCGTGGCGGGGTCGTCGAGCGTCCGGCCGTCGACCGCCACGTGCCCGCCGCTCAACGGCTGCAAGCCTGCCAGGGCCCGCAGGACCGTGCTCTTGCCGGCTCCGTTGGGGCCGAGCACCGCCGTGACGCTCCCGCGGGGCACCCGCAACGGTGCGAGGAGGGACAGCCCGGCGTCCCCCTCGTGGGCGCCGCGGCGCACCGGCAGGTCGACCACGACGTGCGCGTCGAGCCCCGCAGGCCCGGTCATGCCCGCCCCCCGGTCACCCAGCGCTCGCGCAGCCCGGCGAGCACCGCCACCGAGATCACCAGCAGCACCAGGGACAGCGCGACCGCCGCGTCCGGGTCGGACTCCAGCGCGAGGTAGACCGCGATGGGCATCGTCGTCGTGGTCCCCGGGAAGCTGCCGGCGAAAGTGATCGTCGCGCCGAACTCCCCGAGGGCGCGCGCGAAGCACAGCACCGCCCCCGCGGTGATGCCGGGCGCGATCAGGGGGAGCGTCACGCGCCGGAGCACCGTCGAGGGGCTCGCGCCGAGGGTCGCCGCGGCCTCCTCGAAGCGCCGGTCCGCCCCGCGCAGCGCCCCTTCGACGGCGATCACGAGGAAGGGCAGCGCCACGAACGTCTCGGCGATGACCACCGCGAGGGTCGTGAAGGGGATCGTGAGGCCGAACCACGCGTCGAGCTCGCGGCCCAGCAGCCCGCGGCGGCCCAGGAGCAGCAGCAGGGCGACGCCGCCGACGACGGGGGGCAGCACCAGCGGCACGGTGACCACGGCCCGCAGCAGCCGCCGGCCGGGGAAGGAGGCCCGCGCGAGCACCCACGCGAGCGGTACCCCGAGGACCACGCAGACTGCCGTGGCGCTCGCCGCGGTGACCAGCGAGAGCCGCAGCGCGGGCCAGACGGTGGGGCCGGTCGCCAGCTCGGGCAGGCGGGTCCACGGCGCGGAGACCACGAGCGCCAGCACCGGGAGGACCACGAACGCGGCCGCGAGGACCGCGAGCGGGGCCAGGGGCGCGGGGACCCGGGTCCGCGACCGCCGCCGACGGGCCCGGTCCGCGCGGGTGGCCGGGCTCACGGCGCCGTGAAGCCTGCCTCGCGCAGGACCTCCTGCCCGGGCGCCGAGGCCAGCAGGTCCACCACGGCGCGGGCCGCCGCGGGGTTGCGGGACGCCTTCAGGACGGCGGCGGGGTAGTCCGTGACCACCTCGCCGGCCAGCGGCACCTCCACGCCGGTCACGGCGTCGCCGGCCCCGATGACGTCGGTGCGGTAGACCAGCGCCGCGTCGACCTCGCCGAGGCGGACGAGCGTCAGCGTCGCGGTGACGTCACGTCCCAGGGTCACGGGCGTGGCCTCGACGCCGGCGCGCTCGAGCAGCTCGACCGCCGCCGCGCCGCACGGCACCTCCGGGGCGCACAGCGCGAGCTTGACGTCGGGGCCGGCGAGGTCCTCGAGGGTCGCCACGCCGGCGGGGTTGCCGGGGGGCACCGCGATCTCCAGGGAGTTCCGCGCCACGAGCACCGGGTCGCCGGCGGCCTCCCCGGCGTCGACCACGGTCTGCACGGTCGCGGCGGACGCGGTGACGATGACGTCTGCCGGTGCGCCGGCCACCACCTGCTGGGCCAGCGCGGAGCTGGGGCCGAAGGAGGAGGTCACCGTCAACCCGGGGTTCTCCCTCTCCAGCATCTCCTCCACGAGGGGCATGACGCCGTTCAACGAGGCCGCGGCGAGGACGGTGACCTCACCCTCGAGAGCGCCGCCGCCGGCCTCCGGCCCGCCCTGCGCCGGACCGGTGCACCCCGCGGCCGCCGCGAGGACCGTGCACGAGGCGAGCGTCAGCACGGGTGCACGGCGGGGAACCACGGGTGGACGGGCCATGGCCGGAAGATACCCGGCACCGCCCTCGGGCCGGCGTGGCGCGAACCATCCCCCCGGCACCGACTGATGTCTACTGTGGGTGACCGATCGAACACTGTCCGCACGCTGCTGGCGGTGACCACCGAGCGCTCGGAGACAGACCATGACGACGATCCAGGCGGCGGCCTCGCTCGACCAGCGTCTGCCGGACCCGGCGCCGGGCAGCGACGCCGTCGTCCTGCCCGTCGACGACGCTCCCCAGCGCCGCGCCGTGGTGCGGGAGTGGCACGCCGGACCGGCCGGCCTCGTCGTCACCGCGGACCTGTCCATGGAGGCCTCCCACGTCGAGGAGCTCACCGGCCAGCGCGTCTGGGTGCGCGCCGCCTCTCCCGACGGCGGCGCCCGCGTCATCGAGGGCGTGGCCGTGGCCAGCGCCCCCCAGCGCCTGCACCTGACCGGGGTGGTGGCGCTCGCGGTGGAGTCGCGTCGCACCGCGCCGCGGGCAGGCCACCGGGCGCCGGTGCGCATCAGCATGGATGCGTACGCCCTCGGGCACGCCTCCGACGTCCAGCGCGAGCTCTCCCGCCAGCCGCTGCCCCCTGGCGAGGGTGCGGACGACGACTCGAGCAGCGAGGAGCTCGCCGCCGCGGCCGCCCACGGGGAGACCGTCGACCTGTCCACCTCCGGGGCGCGGGTGCGGCTCGGGCGAGGCGACCTCGAGCGGGCCCGACGCGCGGGCAGCATCGGCATCGAGGTGGGCGTCGGGGCCGGCGCCGTGCACCTCGGCGGCGAGGTGGTGCGCGTCGACGACGAGGCCGGGGAGGTCGCGGTGCGCTTCGTGGACCTCGACGAGAGCGGCCGGGCGACGCTCGAGCGGGCCGTGCTCACCGAGCTCTCCGCCGCCAGTCCCGGCGACGCGGGCACGCCGTCGGTCGCCGGTGTCACCATGGAGGGGTGACGAGCACCCTCACCCCACCGGCACCGGCCGCACCCTCATCGGTCCTGCCCCCGCTGCACCTGGGCCACCACACCGTCGCCACCCCGGTGGTCCTCGCGCCGATGGCCGGCATCACCAACGCCCCCTTCCGTGCGCTGTGCCGCGAGCACGGCGCCGGGGTCTTCGTCTCCGAGATGGTGACCTCCCGGGCGCTGGTGGAGCGCTCGGTGGAGTCGCTGCGCCTCGTCCAGCACGAGCCCGGCGCGACGCCGCGCAGCGTCCAGCTCTACGGGGTGGACCCGGCCACGGTCGGCGCCGCGGTGACGATGCTGGTCTCCGAGGGGCTCGCGGACCACGTGGACCTCAACTTCGGGTGCCCGGTCGCGAAGGTCACCCGACGCGGTGGGGGTTCCGCGCTGCCGTGGAAGACCTCGCTGTTCGCGGCCGTCGTCCGCGCCGCGGTGACCGCAGCCGACGCCGCCTCCGGACCGCAGGGCGTGCCGGTGACGGTCAAGATGCGCACCGGCATCGACGACGAGCACCTCACCTACCTCGACGCCGGGCGCGCCGCGGAGGACGAGGGCGTGGCCGCGGTCGCCCTGCACGGGCGCACCGCCGCCCAGTACTACTCCGGGAAGGCCGACTGGGTGGCGATCGCGGCGCTGAAGGAGGCCGTGACGACGGTGCCGGTCCTCGGCAACGGCGACATCTTCTCCGCCGACGACGCGCTCGCGATGGTCACGGCCACCGGGTGCGACGGGGTCGTCGTCGGTCGCGGGTGCCTGGGGCGACCGTGGCTCTTCGCCGACCTCGCCGCGGCCTTCTCCGGCTCCGACGTCCGCCAGCGCCCGGGCCTCGCCATGGTCGCCCAGACCCTCTCGCGCCACGCCCACCTCCTCGTGGAGCACCACGGCGACGAGACGAAGGGCTGCCGCGACATCCGCAAGCACGTCTCCTGGTACCTCAAGGGCTACGCGGTCGGCGGTGAGCAGCGCGCCAGCCTCGGCCTCGTGGAGACCCTCGAGCAGCTCGACGAGCAGCTGGGCCGGCTCGACCTCGACCAGCCCCACCCGGGCGAGGGCGCCGAGGGCAGCCGGGGCCGTACCTCCTCCGTCCCGCGCGTCCACCTGCCCACGGGCTGGCTGGAGGACCGCGAGCCGCCGGCGCCGGGCACCGAGGCCGGCGACATGCTGGCGCGCGCCGAGCTGTCCGGCTCCGGCGGCTGAGACGGTGCGCCGGCACGTGAGCGCGGGGCCGCCGGACGGTGCTCCGGGCGCAGGTCCGGGCGGGGTCTACGGCGACGGCGACCGCGCCCGCCTCGTGCTCGAGGCGCCCAAGTCCTCGGCCCGGGGGGACTTCGCCCGCGACCGCGCCCGCGTCCTGCACTCCTCGGGCCTGCGCCGCCTCGGGGCGAAGACCCAGGTCGTGGGTCCCGGCGACGACGACTTCGCGCGGACCCGCCTGACCCACTCCCTGGAGGTGGCGCAGGTCGGGCGCGAGCTGGCGGACTCCCTGGGGTGCGACCCGGACGTCGTGGACACCGCGTGCCTGGCCCACGACCTGGGGCACCCGCCCTTCGGCCACCGGGGCGAGACGGTGCTCGCGGAGATCACGGCGGGCATCGGCGGGTTCGAGGGCAACGCCCAGACGCTCCGGCTCCTCACCCGCCTGGAGCCCAAGGTCACC
>JBBSRD010000144.1:0-7779 GCA_038243415.1 Actinomycetales bacterium
GACCGACGGCGAGCTCGACGCCGTGGTCCTGGCGCGCGCCGGCCTCCTGCGCCTGGGTCTGGAGGCGCAGATCACCGAGGTCATCGATCCCGACGTCCTCCTCCCCGCCCCCGGGCAGGGAGCGCTCGCGGTCGAGTGCCGCGCCGACGACGCCGTGACCGCTGCGGCGTGCGCCGGCCTGGACCACGCGCTGAGCCGGGCCGAGGTCACCGCGGAGCGTGCGCTGCTCGCTGCCCTGGAAGCCGGGTGCACGTCGCCCATCGGCGCCCTCGCGCGCGCCGACGCCGGGGGCTCGGTCCACCTGCGGGCCGTCGTCCTGTCTGCCGACGGGTCGAGGAGCATCGCCCGTTCCGCGTCCGCCGCAGCCATCGGCGCCGAGGTCGCGATCTCCGCCGCGGCCCTCGGGTGCGACGTGGCCGCCGCCCTGCTCGCTGACGGAGCGGCCTCCCTCGTCCAGCCGGGCGCGCTGGCGGAGCAACGACCGGACGCGCACCACCACCAGCACCCCCCAGATCTCCCCGCACCCCCCGACCAGCACGTCGCCGCCGTCGAGACCCCCGATGGACACGACGCCCAGCACGAGACGGCGGCCCAGCAGCCACCGGAGAGGCGACACCCGTGAGCACCACGACCCCCGCACCCCGAGCCACCATTCCGGCGGCGATCTCTTTCGTCGGCGCCGGTCCCGGCGATCCAGGGCTCCTGACCCTGCACGCCGTCAGCGCGCTGGCCGCCGCCGACGTGGTGGTGGTCGACAGCACCACCCCCCGCGACGCCATCACCGCCCACGCCCGCGAGGACGTCGAGGTGGTCGTCGTCGACCCGGTCTCCGCCCCCACCACCGCTGCGCGCGCCAAGCTCGTGACCGCCCCGGCGAAGGCCGGTCGCCGGGTCGTCCGCCTCTTCCCGGGCGACGGCACGTCGCGGCCCGACCTCGGCGAGGAGATGGCTGCGGCCCGTCGCGGCTCACTCGGCTACGAGGTGGTTCCCGGGGTGTCCCCGGCGATCGCCGTGCCGCTGTACTCCGGCGTCCCCACCGCCACCTCGAAGGCCTCCGACGTCCACGTCCTGGACGTCGACGTCGACGCCTCCGGGGTGGACGCTCTGGCCTCCGCGTCGGGCACCGTGGTGCTCAGCGGCGGGCACGAGGCGCTGATCACGGCCGCCAAGACCTTCGTCACGGCCGGACGTCCGGAGAGCCGTGAGGTCACCGTCACCTCGCGCGGCACCACCACCGCGCAGCGCACCGTGACCGCGACGCTCGGCACCCTCTCCGACGTGCTCGCGGGCTGCGACGAGACGCTCCCGGACCCGCTCGTGGCCGTCGTCGGTCCGGGCACCGCGCAGCGCACCAGGCTCGCCTGGTTCGAGACGCGCCCGCTCTTCGGCTGGCGCGTGCTGGTCCCGCGCACCCAGGCGCAGTCCGGCAGCATCGTCTCGGCCCTGGCCGGGTTCGGCGCGGCTGCCGACGTGGTGCCCACCATCGCGGTGGAGCCCCCGCGCACCCCGCACCAGATGGACAAGGCCGTGCGCGGCCTGGTCACCGGCCGCTACGAGTGGGTCGGGTTCACGTCCGTCAACGCCGTGGAGGCCGTGAAGTCGAAGTTCGCCGACTACGGGCTCGACGCGCGGGCGTTCTCCGGGCTGAAGGTCGCCGCCGTGGGCGGGGTCACCGCCGACGCGCTGCGCGAGTGGGGCATCGAGCCCGACCTCGTGCCGACCGGCGAGCAGTCCGCCGCCGGCCTGCTCGCCGAGTGGCCCCCCTACGACGAGGTGCTGGACCCCATCGACCGGGTCTTCCTGCCGCGTGCCGACATCGCGACGGAGAGCCTCGTCGAGGGCCTCACCGCTGCCGGCTGGCAGGTCGATGACGTCACGGCGTACCGGACCGTGCGCGCTGCGCCGCCGCCGGCCCCCGTCCGCGACGCGATCAAGGCCGGGGCCTTCGACGCCGTCGTGTTCACCTCCTCCTCCACCGTGCGCAACCTCGTCGGCATCGCCGGCAAGCCGCACCCGGCCACGGTCGTCGCGGTCATCGGCCCGGCCACCCACGCCGCGGCCGAGGAGCTGGGGCTGCGCGTGGACGTGGTCGCCGCCGAGCCGAGCGCGGCGTCGGTGGTCAGCGCGCTGGCCGCCCACGGCGCCGGGCTGCGCGAGGCCGCGGAGGCCGAGGGCACGCCCGTGCAGAAGCCCAGCGACCGTCGCGGGACGGTGCGGCGGCGGTCCCGCTGACATGAGCGGCTTCCCCGCCCAGCGGCCCCGGCGGCTGAGGGGCTCGGCCGCGATGCGCTCGCTCACGGCCGAGCACCACCTGGCCCCGCAGCGCCTCGTCCTGCCGATGTTCGTCAAGGAGGGGCTCTCCTCGCCCTCGCCGATCAGCTCGATGCCCGGGGTGCTCCAGCACACCCGGGCGTCCCTCGTCGACGCCGTGGGCGAGGCCGTCGAGGCCGGGGTCGGCGGGGTGATGCTCTTCGGGGTGCCCGCCGTCCGCGACGCCCGCGGCTCCGGCGGGACCGACCCCGACGGGATCCTCAACGTCGCCCTGGCCGACGTGGCCGCGGCGGTGGGTGACCGGTGCGTGGTCATGGCCGACACGTGCCTGGACGAGTTCACCGACCACGGCCACTGCGGCGTCCTCGACGACCAGGGCCGGGTGGACAACGACGCGACCCTGGTGCGCTACGCCGACATGGCGCTCGCCCAGGCGTCCGCGGGCGCCACGCTGCTGGGGCTCTCCGGGATGATGGACGGCCAGGTGGGCGCCGCCCGCCGAGCGCTGGACGCCGCGGGACGCACCGACGTGGCGCTCCTGGCGTACTCCGCGAAGTACGCCACCGCGTTCTACGGGCCGTTCCGCGAGGCGGTGGACTCCGCTCTGGTCGGAGACCGACGGACCTACCAGATGGAACCGGGCAACCGCCGCGAGGCGCTGCTCGAGGTCGGGCTGGACATCGACGAGGGCGCCGACGCCGTGATGGTCAAGCCGGCGCTGCCCTACCTCGACGTCCTCGTCGACGTCGTGGCCGCCGCGGGCGCGCGCGGGGTGCCGACGTGGGCCTACCAGGTGTCGGGGGAGTACGCGATGGTCGAGGCCGCCGCGGCGAACGGCTGGATCGACCGGGAGCGCGCCGTCCTGGAGACCCTGCTGTCCATCACCCGCGCCGGGGCCTCGACGGTGCTGAGCTACTGGGCGGTCGAGGCCGCCACCTGGCTGCGCCGGGGCTGACGGCGTTCCCCCGCCCGGTCGGTCCGGCGGCGGTGGCTCCCGGGGCTCGAGCGGGGACCTCGTGCGTGCGACACGCCGAGGGGCGCCGCACCGTCTCCCCGCTCGACCAGCCGGTCCGCTGCGAGGGCGCTGCCGTCAGCCGGGTGGCTCGTCCCCGTCGGCCAGCAGGGTGTAGAGGCTCAGGCGGTTGCCGTCCGGGTCGGTGAAGTCCCACCAGGCGATGACTCCGTCGACAACCTCGACCTCACCTGCCTCTACCCCCAGAGCGCCGAGACGGGCTCGCTCGGCGTGGACGTCCGGCACCCGATCCGGAGGACGGTCCCTCCGGGTGCGGCGTCGGCCTCGCTGAGCTGGAGCCAGACACCACCGACCTCGTGCTCCAGGATCCCTTGGACGGGTTCGAGGTCGGGCTCGCTCACCATGAGGACCGCCTCGTACCACCGCTGCGCTGCTCGGAGGTCGCCCACGGGGATCCCGACCGTCACGCTCGTCACGTCGATCATGGTGCGAGCCTGTCGCTCGGGTGCTGGAGCGGTCAACACCAGGGTTGACCAGCAGGGTCAGACGATGTCCGACCCTGCGTCACCCCGGACGGACGATCTCTCGATCCAGACCCGGACGTGGGCCTGACATCGCTCATGCTGCCAGAGGATCTCGTCATGTCGGCGACCGCATGACCGCTCCCACAGGTTCTGCGGGCCTGGCCGCGCTGCCCCGGCCGCTGGCCTTCGTCCTCGGTGGTGGCGCCAGCTTCGGCGCCGCACAGGTCGGCACGGTGCGGGCGCTGGAGGAGGCGGGCGTGCACCCCGACCTCGTCGTCGGCACCTCGGTCGGCGCGCTCAACGGCGCCGTGCTCGCCAGCAACCCCGGCGCCGCGGGCCAGGCGCTGGAGGACGCGTGGCTGCCGATGCGCCGTCGTGACGTCTTTCCCGGCAACCCCTTCGGTCTCGTGTGGCGCCTCGGGCACACGGGGACGCACGCCATGGAGAGCGAGGGGCTGCAGGCCCTGCTCGCGAGAGTGGTCCGCGCCTCGACCTTCGAGGACCTCGTGCTGCCGCTGGCCGTGGTCGCCGTCGACCTGGGCGCCGGGTGCGAGGTGGTCCTCGACGAGGGGCCCCTGGTGCCCGCGCTGCTGGCCAGCGCGGCGATCCCCGGCGTCTTCGAGCCGGTGCGCACCGGTGGGCGCCACCTCGTGGACGGCGGCGTCCTGGCCTGGTGCCGGTGGCCCAGGCCCTGGCGCGCGGCGCTCGCTCGGTCGTCTCGCTGGACTGCACGATCCCCGCGCCGCCGGAGGACCACGCCCGGGCGATCGACCTCCTGGCGCAGGTCGTGAGGGTCCAGCAGCGCGCGCAGCTGGAGGTCGTCCTCGAGCGCGCTTCGCAGCAGGTGCCGGTGGTCGTCATGCCCGGCGTCGCCCCCCAGCGCCTCTCGCCGATGGACTTCAGCCACACGGAGCGGCTCATCGTCGAGGCCCAGCGCGCGGGTGAGGTCTTTCTCCGCGACCTGGCCGTCGACGGCCCCGGGACCTACGGCGATCCCTATCAGCGCTACGCCGGCACTCCCGTCGAGACCCCGCTGACCGGTACCGCGAGCGCGGCGGGCCTGTGAGGACCCGCGGGCCGTGACCGCGGGCGGGGTTGCTCCGATCCTCGCCGCGACGGATGGGCGAAGGTGGGGCAGGCTTCGCCCCATGCTGAACAGCGACACCATCGAGAACAGCTCCATCGTCACCCTCACGTACGACGGGGGGATCCAGGCCAGCGAGGTCGACGCCGTGCGGGACCGCATGACCGACGCCGCGAAGCACGGCCGCCTCCGCCTCCTCGTGGACATGCACGGCATCGACCGCGATCGCGACCAGCCCGAGGCGCTGTGGCAGGACCTCAAGGGCGCGGGGCTGCTCGCGGACGTGGAGCGGGCCGCGGTGCTCACCGACATGTCTGCGCTGAGCGAGGTCGTCAACGCGACCAACGACCTCCCGCTGATGACCCTGCAGATCTTCGCCCCCGGTGATCGCGAGCACGCGGTGGAGTGGCTCCGGTCCTGATCGGCCCGCCCGCACCTAGCCTTCCGGCGTGAACCTCGCCACCTTCGTGCCCGACGCGTGGCCCTCCTGGACGGGCGTGCTCGCCGTCTTCCTCAACCTCGTGCTCGTGGTGGTGGGCATCGGCGTGGTCTCCGTCAACCGGCGCCCCTCGGCGGCGATCGCCTGGGTGCTGGCGATCTTCCTCGTGCCGGTGCTGGGCCTGCTCGCCTTCTTCCTCATCGGCAGCCGCCGTCTGCCGCGACGACGGCGCCAGCGTCAGCGCTTCGTCGACGAGGCCATCCGGGCCTCCACGCTGAACGACGAGAGCGTGCACGTCGCGGACGAGCGGTTCGAGGGCATCACGCGCCTGGGCCAGCGTCTCGGGGCGATGCCGGTGGTCGACGACTCCTGCGTGGACCTGCTCGAGGAGGGCTCCGGGATCGAGGTGATGGCCGAGGCCGTGGACGCCGCGGAGCACTTCGTCCACCTGGAGTTCTACCTCGTCGCCCTCGACGCCACCACGGAGCCGCTGTTCGCCGCGATGCAGCGCGCCGTCGCCAGGGGCGTGCGCGTGCGGGTGCTCTTCGACCACCTCGCCTCCCTGCGCTCGCCGGGCTACCGGGCGATGCGGGCCCGCCTGAAGGAGGACGGGGTGCTGGCGCGGCCGATGCTGCCGCTGTGGCCGACGACGCGGGAGTGGCTCCGCCCGGACCTGCGCAACCACCGCAAGCTCCTCGTCGTCGACGGCCTCGTCGGTTTCACCGGCTCGCAGAACATCATCGACCCCAGCTACAACAAGCGCTCCAACATCCGCCGGGGCCTCGCGTGGGTGGACCTCATGGCGCGCGTCGAGGGCCCGGCCGTCACCGAGCTCGCCGGGATCTTCCGCACCGACTGGTTCAGCGAGACCGGCGACGTCCTCAGCGGTGAGGTGGCCGACGCTGCTGCGGCACCGCCGACGCGCGAGCGGTCCCTGCAGGTCCAGGTCTTGCCGAGCGGGCCTGGGTTCCCCACCCGCAACAACCTCAGGATCTTCACGGGGCTCATCCACGCCGCTCAGCGCGAGCTGGTGGTGGTGAGCCCGTACTTCGTGCCGGAGGAGTCGCTGATGCTGGCCATCACCAGCGCGGCCCAGCGGGGCGTGGACGTGGAGCTGTTCGTGTGCGAGAAGGGCGACCAGTGGCTCGTCCACCACGCCCAGCGCTCCTACTACCCCGACCTGCTCGCGGCCGGCGTCAAGATCCGGCTGTACCCCTCACCGGCGGTGCTCCACACGAAGCTGGTGCGGGTCGACGACACGGTGGTCGCCTTCGGGTCCTCCAACCTCGACATCCGCTCCTTCGAGCTGAACCTCGAGCTGACGACGATCGTGCTCGGGGAGGACTTCGTGCGCCGGGTCGCGGTGGTCGAGGAGTCCTACCGCAGCCGCAGCACCGTGCTGGGCCCCGACGCGCAGCGGCCCTGGCCGGTGGTGCTCGTGGACAACGTCGCCCGGCTGGCCTCGGCGATCGTCTGACCGCTAGGCGGGCTGCTCCGAGGGGCGGCGGCCGGGCCAGCGGCTCACGGGGCCCACGAGCGTGATGAGCGCGGGGACGAGGAAGGTCCGCACGACGAAGACGTCGAGCAGGAGGCCCACCGCCATCGTCAGCGCGATCTCCTGGAAGGGCCACAGCGGCACGAGCGCGACCAGCGCGAGGCTGCCCGCGAGGGCGATCCCGGCGGTGCGGATGGCGGCGTTGGTGCGCGGGGTGACCTGGCGCACGGCCTCGCGCAGGCTCTGGTCCCTCGCGGCCTCCCAGATCCGCCCGACGCTGAAGACGTTGTAGTCCGAGCCCAGGGCCAGCAGCAGCACCGTGGTCGCGAAGGGCACGTAGAACGTCAGGCCTCCGCGCCCGGCGAGGTCCTGGAAGACCCAGGTCGTGATGCCCAGCGCGGCGAGGACCGACAGCAGGCTGGAGACCAGCAGGAACGCCGGTGCCACGAGCGCCCGCAGCACCAGGGCGAGCAGGACGAACAGCACCAGCGAGGCCGCGACGGCGATGCGGACGAAGTCGCTGACGGTGGCCTCGACCAGCTCGGCGGCCACCGCGCTGTCGCCGACCAGGACGGCGCTCCCGGCAGGCAGCCCGGCAGCGGTGAGCATCGTCGGCATCCGCTCCTGGAGGTCGTCGACCACGGCGACCGCGTCGGCGCTGAGGGGGTCGGAGTCCAGGACCAGGAGCAGGCGGGCGGCGTCACCGCCGCGCGAGAGCAGCACGCCGAGCGCCTGGCCGTCGGGGATCGCGCCCGGCCCGATGACCCCGGCCACACCGGGCACCTGCTCCACCTCGGCCTGCAGCTGCTGCAGGGCGCCGCGGTCCTGCGTGATGTCGGGGCCGTCGACGATGAGCAGCGTCGGCGAGACGATCCCGGGCGCGAACCCTTCCGCCGCCGCAGCCTGCGCGCGGGAGACGGGGTCGTCGGTGGGCAGGCCACCGGTGAAGGAGAGGTCGAGGCGCAGCCCGAGCACGGGGGAGGCGGCGAGGGC
>JBBSRD010000145.1:0-7725 GCA_038243415.1 Actinomycetales bacterium
CCTGCGCAGCGCCGGGTACGACGTCGTGGGCGTCTCCCCCGACGGCCCGGACGCCCTCCAGGCCTTCCGCGACGCGGAGGGCCTGACGTTCCGTCTGCTCTCCGACGCCGACCACTCCGTGATGGAGGCCTACGGCGCGTGGGACGGCAAGGTCGACCGCTCGACGTTCGTCATCGACGCCGACGGCACGCTCGTCACCGCCGACTACGGCGTGAAGCCCCAGGGCCACGTCAAGGCGCTCCGCCAGAAGCTCGGGATCGACGCCTCCGCCTGAGCCGCCCCGCACCCGACCGTCGGCGCCCCCCTCTCGTCCGTGACGAGAGGGGGCCCCGACGGGGCACCAGTGGTGAAACCGGTAGCCACGCAGGGTTTAGGTCTCTGTGCCCGCGAGGGCGTGCGGGTTCGAGTCCCGCCTGGTGCACCCGTCCGCCGATCGGGCGCCGACGCCTCAGTCCACCTCGGTCGCCAGCGTCGGGTCCCGGTGGTGGGCGATAACCCGCTCCAGCTGGTGACGGTTCACGCGCCCGGTGGAGAGCTCCGGCAGCTCGCCGAGGGCGAACCACCCGACGTCGAGGGTCTCCAGCTCCTCCGGCTCGGCCACCTCCCCGGTGGCCCGGCACAGGAAGAACATCTTGTAGACGGCCACGGGCAGCGCGGGCGTCATCCCCTGGGCGTCGCGGTCCCACACGGAGACGAGCCCCACCACCTCGGCGCCGTGACCGGTCTCCTCGAGGACCTCGCGCACCACCGCGGCGCTGGGGGTGTCCCCCGGGTCCGCCCAGCCGCCTGGCAGCGACCACCGTCCGTCGCTCTTCTCACGCATCAGCAGCACGCGCTCGTCGGCGTCGACCAGCGCCCCGCGCACGTCGACCTTGGGGGTGCGGTAGCCCTCGTCGCGCCCCAGCTCCAGGCGCAGCTCCGCGGCGCTGCGGCCGGCCACGGCGGAGAGGAGGTCGCCGGCGAGGTCGGCCAGCTGGTGGTAGCGGTCCACGTCGTACGGGTCGGTGGCGAACGTCAGACCGTTCTGCGCCAGCGCGGCGACGGTGATGGCCGCCCGCCGCACCGCCCCGGCCGGGTCGGAGCCCTCGCGCCCGTTGGCGGCGGGCGCGCTCATCCCCTCGTGACCAGACGCCTCAGCACCGCCGTCTTCAGGGCGGTGTAGGGCGGGTAGCCCACCCGCAGGGTGTCCGGGCGCAGCCGCTTGACGAGGACCGCGCGCTCGTGGCTGAAACGGGCCACGGAGTGCTCGCCGTGGTAGGCGCCGTAGCCGCTCGCCCCGACGCCCCCGAAGGGCAGGGACGGCACCGTGAGGTGCACCAGGGCGACGTTGACGCCCAGCGCGCCCGACGACGTGCCCGCCAGCCACCGGGCCTCGACGCCGTCGTCGGCGGCGAAGGCGTAGAGCGCCAGCGGCTTGGGCCGCGACGCCACGAAGGCGATCGCGGCGTTCTCGTCAGCCACCGTGACGATCGGGAGGATCGGACCGAAGACCTCCTCGCTCATCACCGGCGAGGCGGGGTCGACGTCGGCGAGGACCGTCGGGGCGACGTAGAGCGCCTCGACGTCGGCGTCCCCGCCGCACACCACCCGTCCTGAGCCCATGAGGCCTGCCAGCCGCTCGGCGTGGTCGCGCGAGACGATCCGTCCGTAGTCCTTCGAGGACCGCGGGTCGACGCCGTAGAGCCGGCGCACCGACGCCACGAGCGCGGCCTCCAGGCGGGGCGCGGCACCCGGGGTGGTCAGCACGTGGTCCACCGCGACGCACGTCTGCCCCGTGTTGACGAACCGCGCCCAGGCGATGCGGTCGGCGGCCGCGGCGAGGGCGTCGTCGCTGAGGTCGTCCGCGACCCAGGCCGGGCACTTGCCGCCCAGCTCGAGGGTCACCGGCGTGAGGTGCTCGGCTGCCGCGCGGGCGACGATGCGGCCCACCCGCTCGCCGCCGGTGTAGAAGACGTGGTCGAAACGTTGCTCGAGGATCTCGCTCGCCACGGAGGCGTCACCCTCCACCACGGCCACTGCGCGGGGGTCCAGGTAGCGGGGCACCCACCGCGCGAGGGCCGCCGACGTCGCCGGCGCCAGCTCGCTGGGCTTGAGGAGCACCGCGTTCCCGGCCGCGACCGCGCCGAGCACCGGGGCGAGGGCGAGCTGCAGCGGGTAGTTCCACGGGGCGATGACGCACACGACGCCCAGCGGCTCACGGACGACGTGCGCCCGGGCGGGGGCCACGGCTGCCGTCACGCGGACCGTGCGTGGGCGGAGCCAGCGCTCCAACCTCCGGCCCGTGCGCGCCGCCTCGTCGCCGACGAAGGCGATCTCGGTGAGGTGGGACTCCAGGGCCGGCTTGCCCAGGTCGGAGGCCAGCGCAGCCTCGAACGCGCCCCGGCGCTCCCGCAGCATGGCGCGCAGGGCGCCGAGCTGCGCGAGGCGCCAGGCGAGGGGCGCGGTGGTGCCCGCGTCGAAGGTGGCTCTGAGGTTCTCGACCGTGGTCGCGACGTCTGGCACCGAGGAAGCGTAGGCGCGGGCACCGGGAGCCCGGCTGGCGCCAGCCGCCGGCCCGTGCGGACCGAGGCTCCGCCCTCGCTGCCGCGGACGACGGGGTCCGCTGGGCCCGGCCCCCGAGCGACCGCCGGTAGCCTGCGCCCATGCGACGACGCACCCCCCTGGACCTGCGCGGCGGCGTGGCGCTCATCACCGGCGCCGCCGGCGGCATGGGCGCCCTGCACGCACGGCGTGCGTTGAGCGAGGGTGCGTCGGTGGTCCTGCTGGACCGCGACGCCGAGGCTCTGGCCGCCACCGCGCAGGCCCTCGGGTCTCCGGGGCGGGTGAGCACCGTCGTCGTGGACCTCACCGACCGCGACGCCCTGGAGGCCGCGGCGACCACCGTCCTCGACGCGCACGGGGCACCGTCGCTCGTGGTCAACAACGCGGGGATCGTCCACGCCGGCCTGTCCTGGGAGGTCTTCCCCGAAGACGTCGAGCGGACCCTGGCGATCAACCTCGCCGCGCCGATCCACCTCAACCGCGCGCTGCTCCCCGCGATGGTCGCCGACGGTTCGCGCCGCCGCGCCGTCCTCGACGTCTCCTCGGCGTCGGCGACGGTGCCCGTGCCCCGGATGAGCGCCTACGCCGCCACGAAGTGGGGGCTGCTCGGCTACGGGGAGTCCCTGCGGGTCGAGCTCGAGCAGGCGGGCCACCACCACGTCAGCGTGACGACGTTCTGCCCCAGCTACGTGTCGACCGGGATGTTCGCCGGCGCCAGGGGGCCGCTGATGACCCCCGTCATGACCCCGGACCGGGCCGTGGCCGCCGCCTGGCGCGGCGTCCTCGCAGGGACGCCCGTGGTGTTCGCCCCCGCGGCCGTGGCGCTCGGCCCGCTGCTGCGCGGCGTCCTGCCGACGCGGGCCTTCGACGTGGTCGCCGGGCGCCTCGGCGTCTACTCCTCGATGGCGGCGTTCACGGGGCGCGGCGTCCACGACCCGTCGTCTGCCGGCTGAAACATCGGGAGGACGCCGAGCGAGCGCACGAGGCGCGCGTCCTCACCGAGGTCGGCGCGCCACCCCTCCCCCTCGGTGAGGAGCGTCGCCACGGCGACCACCTCCGCGCCGGCCTCGCGCAGCAGGGCGATCGCCGCGAGCACCGACGCCCCGGTGGAGACCACGTCGTCCACGACGACCACCCGGCGACCGGCCAGGGACCCCGCGCGGTCGCGGTCGAGGAAGAGCTCCTGGTCGCCCGTCGTGGTGATCGACCGGACGGGTGCGCGCAGCGCGTCCCGCAGGTGGATCTTGCGGGTCTTCTGCAGCACCACCCAGTCGTCGAGGCTCAGCGCGCGCGCCAGCGCGTAGGCGACCGGCACCCCGAGCGTGGCGATGCCCGCCACCGCGTCGGGCCGCGTCTGCGCGACCGCCGCGGCGAGGTCGCCGGCTGCGCGCTCGAGGAAGACGCTGCCCTGGTCGAAGACCACGAGGAGGGCGATCGCCGAGGCCTCAGCGATCGGGACGATCGGGAGGTCGATCACCTGCCCGCCGACGGACACGGTGTGGTGCTGGCCGGAGCGGGTACCGATCACCGCGCCAGCATGCCGGGTGGGGCAGCGCGCGCGGTGGCCGGACGCCCGCTCAGGGATGCTCGGGCTGCTGCTGCTCCCACATCAGCACCTCTGCCGTCGAGCTCGGCCGGGAGGTGGCCGACGACGCCTCGGCGAGGTCGAAGTCCTGGCGCAGCGGGTGCCCTGGCCGCGGCAGCAGGCGGGCAGCGGCAGGGGCGTACCCCTGTGCCAGGAGGACGACCGTCGCGAACGCCTCGGGGAGGTCGGCGGCGGCGTACCGCCCCTGCTCGTCCGTGCGGGTGGTGAGCAGCTGGCGCCCGCCCTCCCCGAGGACGGTGACGAAGGCGTGCGGCAGGGGCACGCCGTTCTCCTGGCGCACGACACCGCCGAGCAGGGCGCTCTCCTCCCGGTAGGGACCGTGGTGGAGGGGATCGATCGCCCGTGGCACCGAGGCCATCAAGGTGGGGTCCTCGACCGGCTCCCTCGCGGTCACCTCCCCCTGCGGCTGGCCGGCGCTGCGCTCCAGGCGCCTCGAGCGCAGCGCGACCAGCGCCACGAGGAGCGCCGAGCCGAGCAGCCACGCCCCGAGGACCAGCGTGGGCCGCAGCAGCCCGACGCCGTCGAAGTAGAAGATCCCCCGCAGGGCGTCGACGACGTTGCCCAGCGGCATCACCGGGTGCAGCGCGGCGAAGAACCCGGGCACCAGCTGGTGGGGGATCGCCCCGCCGCTCGAGGGGATGGACAGCAGGACGAACAGCCCGATCGCCACCCCCGGCAGGAACTGCTTGACGAGCGGCGCGAGCCCGTACGTGGTCCAGGCGACCGCCTGGGTGAGCATGAAGGCGTAGACGATGGCCAGCGGGTCGTTCGGCATCACGTCGATCGACAGGCCTACGAGGTAGCCGACGACGCTGATGAAGGCCCCGACCGCCGCGAGCACGGCGAGGTGGCCGCGCCGGGTCAGCTCGGTGGCGCGCGCGAGCATCATCACCGTGACGTACGGGACGAGGTTCCACACCAGCGCCAGGTAGAACAGCCCCGTGCCCGTGAGGTCCCCGGCCTCGGTGGGGACGAGGTCGACGACCTCCAGGTCGGCGCCGCCCGAGGCGGCGACCTCCGTGAAGGTCGACGTGACGACCTGCCCGAGCAGCTTGCCGTCGGCGCCCGCGGTGTAGAGCGTGGCACCGCCGCCGTCGACGACGTACGCGGCCACCGCCTCGCGTGCCTCGATGGCGGCCCTCGCGGCGTCGTCGTCGGCGACGGGCAGCACGTCGTAGGCGCCCGGTGCCTGCTGCGCGAGACCCTCCTCCACCGCGGCCGCGACCTGAGGCCCAGCGACGGCCACCGGCACGTCGTGGGGGGTCGGGGCGTGGAAAGGGATGAGGTAGCAGACGAGGAACCCGACGAAGAACAGCGCGGGGAACCACAGGCTGCTCGCCAGGACCCTGCCGAGGTGGCGCGGCTCAGCGTCCCCGTCGGCGTTCGCGGGTGGGACAGACCCCATCTCAGACAAGAGGGTCTCCTTCGGCGCGGCAGATCAGGGTGGGGGCGTCACGGTCAGGCACGGTGCACAGCATGACGTGAGCCGTCGACCACCGTGAACGTGCCGCCGAGCGTCGCCGACGAGCTCCCGCCGACCGTGACGTCGAACGCCGAGGCGTCGAGCACCCAGTCACGGGCCACGGCGTTCCAGTACCGCCGCTGCGCTGGGCCGACGGTGAGGGCCACCGTCGTCGTGGCGCCGGCGGCCAGGGCCACCCGCTCGAAGGCCTTGAGCTCGCGGGCCGGGCGGGACGCGGTGCCGTGGCGCTGGTGGAGGTAGAGCTGGACCACCTCGTCGGCGTCGACCGGGCCGGTGTTGGCCAGCTCGACGGTGACCACCACGGTGTCCTGCAGCCCCACCGTCTCCGGCTGGACCCGCACGCCGTCGTAGGTGAAGGTCGAGTACCCGAGGCCGTGGCCGAAGGGGTAGAGCGGCGTGGACTCCTCGTCCCAGTAGCGGGCGGCGGCGTTCTCCGGGTCCTGGCTGAGCGTGGCCGAGTGGACCACCGGCAGCTGCCCGACGCTGCGCGGCCACGTGAACGGCAGCCGTCCGGCCGGGGAGACGTCACCGAAGAGCAGATCGGCCACGGCGCTCCCGCCCGACGTGCCCGGGTACCAGACCTCGAGGATCGCGGGCACGTGCTCGTCGGCCCAGCACAGGTCCAGGGGCCGTCCGCTCATGACCACCAGGACGGTGGGCGTGCCGGTCGCCGTGACGCGCTGCGCGAGCTCGAGCTGGCGGCCGGGAAGGTCGAGCGAGGCCCGCGAGGCCTGCTCCCCGACCTGGTTCTGCCACTCCCCCACCACCACGACGGCGATGTCGGCTCGCCGCGCGAGCTCCACGGCGCGCGCCATCTCCGCCTCGTCGTCGAAGCCGCGGGGGTCGGCGGGCGCGTTGCCGGGGAACCGGTCGAAGATCGACGGCGTCGGGCGCTGGGCGGGGCGCACCCCGGGGGCGGAGAAGACCTCGCCCGCGGAGCGCGCCCTCAGCCCCGCCAGGACCGTCACGGTCTCATCCAGGACGAAGTCGAAGCACCACGGCCCCAGCGTGGCGCGCGGGTCGTCGGCCAGCGGGCCGAGGACGGCGAGCGTGGCCACCGGGTCGTCAACCAGCGGCAGGAGCGGGCGGTGCTCACCCGCGGGCGCGTCGTTCTTCAGCAGCACCGCGCTGCGCTGCGCGGCGGTACGGGCGACCGCGCGGTGCGCCGGGTCCGCCAGGACCTCGCGGGAGGCGTCCACGTCGACGAGCACCTCCTCGTCGAGGCGCAGGGCCAGCTTGGCGGTGACGACCCGGACGGTGCTCTCGTCGAGCAGCGCCTCGTCGACGACGCCGCGGGCCACGAGGTCCGCCAGGTGGGCGTAGCCGGGGTCGGTGATGGCCATCTCCATGTCGAGGCCCACCCGGATCGCCCGGGCCGCGGCGTCGGGCAGGTCGGCCGCGAAGCCGTGGGGCACCAGCGAGCGGACGACGTTCGCATCGGAGACCACGAACTCCTCGAAGCCCAGCGCGCCGCGCAGCACGTCCCTCATCAGCCAGGCGTTGCCGCCGGCGGGGACGCCGTTGAAATCCATGTAGGCGCACATGATGTTCGCGGCGCCCGCCTCGATCGCCGCGACGAAGGGCGGCAGGTAGACGTTCCACAGCTGGTGGTCGGAGAGCTCGACCTCCTCGTAGTCGCGCCCCCCGATCGCCGCGCCGTACCCCACGAGGTGCTTCGGCCCGGCGATCACCCGCTCCGGGTCCAGCACGCCACCGGGCCGCAGACCCCCCTGGAAGCCGCGCACCTGCGCGGCCGCCATCGCGGCGCCGAGGACCGGGTCCTCCCCCGCGCCCTCGACGATCCGGCCCCAGCGGGGGTCGCGGGCGACGTCCCCCATCGGGGCGACGGACCAGTGGATGCCCACCGCCCGGGCCTCGCGCGCCGCCACCGCCTGACCGGCCTCGACGAGCGGCGGGTCCCACGTGGCGGCCAGGGCGATCGGCACCGGGAAGCTCGTGCGCAGGCCGTGGACCACGTCGTAGCCGAAGAGCGCCGGCAGGGCGTGGCGGTTGCCGGCCACGACCCGGCGCTGGAGCCGGTTGACCTCCGCGGGGTCGGTGACGAAGAGCAGGGAGCCCACCTCGCCGCGGTCGA
>JBBSRD010000146.1:0-7660 GCA_038243415.1 Actinomycetales bacterium
ACGAGGCGGCGGGACTGGTCCACGGGCACCACCTGGTCGTGGTCGCCGTGGACCACCAGCGTGCGGGGCACGTCGGGGCTGGACGGGCGGGAGCGACGGATCTCAGCGGCCAGCTCCTGCGCTTCGCCCGTGCGACCGGCGTGCAGGAGCGCCCCGTGGAGCCACACCCGGGTGTCCGGCGCCGCGTCACCCTCGGCGTCGACGGCGGCCCGCAGGGTGGCGATCTCCTGCTCCGCGTCCCCGACCTCCCGCAGGTGGAAGGCCGCCGCGACGAGCAGGTCCGCGGGGCTCAGCTCGTCGTCGGGGTGGGGCTCCCGGGCAGCGCGGGACAGCCCGTCGGCCGCGTCCACGTGCTGCTGCGCCGTGGTGGAGACGGCCTCGAGCTCTTCGACGTCCTCATAGGTCAGCGGTTCTCTCACGGCGCCCAGGCTGGCACGGATCAGACACCGCGGAGCCAGCGCTCCACGGCCGTGCGCGCGGTCTGGGTGCTCACCGCGCCCCACACCTGGTCGAACGCGTGGTTCCCGTAGGGCACCTCGACGGAGGCGTGGTCGGCCCCGGCGCCCTCCAGGGCCGCGACGAGGCGGCGGGACTGGTCCACGGGCACCACCTGGTCGTGGTCGCCGTGGACCACCAGCGTGCGGGGCACGTCGGGGCCCACCCACGACAGGGGCGACGCGGCGGCGTAGGCCTTCGGGTCCTGGTCCGGGGTCGCCCCGCCCATGAGGTCCAGCACGCCGTCGCCGGGCAGCACGTTCGGGTAGCGCCACCCGCCGGAGCGCTGCAGGGAGACCATCTCGGTGGGCGGGTAGAGGGCGATCACCGCCGCGGGCCTCACCGGCGCCAGCGCGCACGACGGGGGGAACTCCTCCGGCGCATAGGCCGCCAGCAGGGTCAGGTGGGCGCCGGCGGAGTCGCCCATCAGCACGATGCGCTCCGGGTCGACGCCGAGCTGCTCCGCGTTGGCGCCCACCCACGCCACCGCACACGCGACGTCCGCGGGCTGCTCGCGCCACGGCTCGCCGTCGACGTCACCGGTGAGCCGGTAGTCGACGTCGACCACCACCGCCCCCTGCTCGGCCAGCTCGGAGTCCCACGCGGGTGCCTCGTCGCGCGCGCCCTCGGACCACGAGCCGCCGTGCACCTTCACCACCGCGACGCGCCCCGTCGAGGGGCCGCCCGCGGGAGGGACCCACACGTCGGCCTTCAGATCCTGCCCGTCGACGGTCGCGAAGACCTGGGTCGATGCCGGGGCGGTGACGCTCGCGTGCGGGGTCGTCGCGTCGCTGGACAGGTAGTCCGACCACGCCACGTCGACGCCGGTGCGCCCGGCCTCGCCCACCTGGGCGACCGTGGCCACGGTGCCCACCACGGCGGCGGCGAGCGCCAGGACGCCGGGGACCAGCAGCAGGCGGCCCGCCACGAGGCGGCGTGCGAGCAGGCCCACGAGCCCGACGGCCACGGCTCCGGCGACGAGGAGCAGCGCGGCGCCCTGGGCGACGATCGAGACCACCAGCAGCGAGAACGTGGGGCCGGGGAGCAGCACGAAGACCGCGCTGAACGCCAGCACCAGGGCCAGCAGCCAGGTGACCACGACGGCCACCCACCGGGCGGTGGTGCGTGCCGGTGCGGGCGGGGAGGCGGGGGGCGTGGTGCCGGTGCTCACGGCTCCATCCTCCAAGGTGGGAGCGACGTCCACCTGTCGGCACCCCGTCCGTCGCATCTCGCGCGCACCACGTCACCCGTCGGGCCTCCCGACCGCGTCCCGCGCGCGAGAGGCGGTCAGGCGGGGGACGAAGCGGCGATGCGACGCTGCGCGGCCCGCGCGCGCAGCCAGCGCCCGGCGGGGTCGCGCAGGAGGAGGACGGCGGCGGTCACCTCGAGGGCGAGCACCCCGAGCGCCGCGACCAGCGTGGTGACGAGGACGGCCCCGCCGGTCGAGCCAGGCATGCTTGCCGCGATCAGCGCTCCGAGGCCGTTGGCCGCCAGGGACAGGAGACCGAGCCCCGCGACGAGGAGAAGGACGACGCGCGGCCACCCCCGCCCGGCGCGGACCGCCAGAGCCATGACCGTGAGCGCGGCGCCGACGAGGAGGCGCCACACGGCGCCGAGGACCAGGCCCGCCAGCAGGAGGGGGCGCGCCTGCTCCAGGGTGAGCGAGCCGGCGGACCACGCCCCGTCCCACAGCGGGGCGGTGGCCCCGGTGATCGCGAGCAGCACCTGGACGGCGGCGGCGGCGGTGATGAGCGTCACCGCGGTGCGGACGCTGCGCGGCGCGACCCGGGACGCACCACCGTCGGCGGAGAGTGAGGGCGCGGGCATCGCGGGGCGCTGGTCGGGGACGGTCGTGGTCACCGGACCAGCGTGGGCACCGGTGGGGGTGCGCGCCGGTCGACGTGTCGCTCGTTCGGCGGGGGACCGCGCTCCGACCACCCATCGGGCCCCCGGCTCTCACGCACGGTGAGGAGCGAGCGCCCTACCTCGGGCCGCGGGGTGCCTGGCTGCGCAGCGTCACCGTCCCAGAGGTGCAGAGCGGGGACCTCGTGCGTCCCAGAGGTGCCGAGCGTTGACCTGGCGCGCCGCCCTCCGGCGTGTCGGCCACACCGGCTCCCCGCTCGAGGCGCCACCCACCCGAGCCGTCCGTCGTGCGAGCGGGCCGGCGCGCCGCAGCCCGCCAGCCCGACAGCCCGACGGCCCGTCAGCTCGGGAACGCGGCCTCCCGCAGGTCCGCCAGCCGGTCGAGGAGCGCCGCGACGGCCTCGGGGTCGGGCACGCGGTGGGTCGCGGCGCTCTGGCCCTCGCCCACCTTGATGCCCACGTCGCCCGCATCACGGTTCAGCGTCTTCAGGGCGGTCTCGTCGGTGACGTCGTCGCCGGCGAAGAGCACCACGTCCACGTCGAGGCGCTCGCGCAGCGCGCTCAGCGCCTCACCCTTGGTGGACTTGACCACGGAGAGCTCCACGACGCACTTGCCCGCGAGCACGTGCACCCCGTCGAGGGCGCCCGGGCCCTCGTGGGCGGCGCGCTCGGCGACCTCCGCGACGTCGGGCTCGGCGCGGCGGGTGTGCAGGACCACCCCGGCGGGCTTGCGCTCCACGGCGGTGCCGTCGTGGTCGCTCGCGATGGCCTCCACCGCGGTGACCAGCTCAGCGAGCAGGGCGGCCGCGTCGTCGTCGAGCTCGGCAGCCACCCCCTGGACCTCGGCGCCGTGGCTGGCCACGAGGACCGCGTTCTCCGGGGGGTCGGCGACGGTGCGCAGGTCCTCGAGGGACCGGCCGCTGACGAGCGCGAGCCGCACGCCGTGCTGCCCGGCGAGGCGGGCCAGCGCCTCGCGGGCCGCGGGCAGGGGGCGCGCCGCGGACGGCTCCTCGACGAGGGGCGCGAGCACCCCGTCGAAGTCGAGCGCCACCAGCACCGCGTCGCGGCGCACGAACGCCTCGAGGGCGGTGCCCAGCTCGTCGTCCTTGCGGGTCAGGGACTCCAGCGCGCCGAGGAAGTCGCGCGCCCAGCGGGTCACGTCGTGCTCCAGGACCCGGCGGCGCAGGGAGCGCATGCGCCGGCCCTGCTCCTTCTCGCTCATCGACAGGGCGCGCAGGATCTGGTCCTTGACCTGGTTGGTGTCGTGGGGGTTCACCATAAGCGCCTGGCCGAGCTCGTCGGCGGCGCCGGTGAACTCGCTGAGCACCAGCACGCCGCGCTCGTCGAACCGGGAGGCGACGTACTCCTTGGCCACGAGGTTCATGCCGTCGCGCAGGGCGGTGACGAGCATGACGTCGGCGGAGCGGTACAGCGCCGTCATCTCCTCGCGGGGCTGCGTGGAGTGCAGGTAGTGGATCGCCGGGCGCCCGATGGTGCCGTGGTCGCCGTTGATGCGCCCGACCGTCAGCTCGATCTCGTCGCGCAGGGCCATGTAGCTGGCCACGCGCTCGCGGCTCGGCGTCGCCACCTGGACGAGGACCGTCTCCTCCGGGTCGATGGCGCCGTCCTCGAGGAGCTCGCCGTACGCCTTCAGCCGGTGGGTGATGCCCTTCGTGTAGTCCAGGCGGTCCACCCCCAGGAGCAGGTGGCGCGGGGCTCCCAGCTCGAAGCGGATCTCCTGCACGCGGGAGGCGACGGAGTCCGCGCGGGCCGCGACGTCGAGCGCGGGGGAGTCCACCGAGATGGGGAACGAGGCCGCCCGCACGGTGCGACGGGCGCCGCCTGCCGCGGAGACCGACAGCTCCTGGCGGCGGCTCGTGAGGTTCTTCGCCCGACGGCAGGCCCGCAGGAAGTTGTTGGCGTCGGAGGCGCGCTGGAAGCCGATGAGGTCGGCGCCCAGCAGCCCGTCGATCACCTGGCTGCGCCACGGGAGCTGGGAGAAGATCTCCCACGGCGGGAAGGGGATGTGGTCGAAGAAGCCGATCCGCAGGTCCGGGCGCGCCTCGCGGAGCATCGCCGGCACCAGCTGCAGCTGGTAGTCCTGCACCCAGACTGTGGCCCCGTGGGCGGCCTGGGCCAGCGTGGCCTCGGCGAAGCGCTGGTTGACCACGACGTAGCGGTCCCACCACTCGCGGTGGAACTCCGGGGTGGCGATGACGTCGTGGTAGAGCGGCCACAGGGTCCCGTTGGAGAAGCCCTCGTAGTACTCCTCGACGTCCTGGGCGCTCAGCGGGACCGGCACCAGGTGGATGCCGTTCTCGTCGAAGGGCTCGGGCGTCGCGCTCGGGTCCGTCTCCAGCGCCTCGAGGGGCTGCCCGTCGCCCGGCTCGGCGTGACCCGGTTCCGCCGGGTGCACCCGGCTGGCGGCGACGGTCTCGTCGGTGTCTCCCGACCAGCCCACCCACGCGCCGTCGGCGTTCCGCATCACCGGCTCCATGGCCGTGACCAGGCCCCCCGGCGACGTGCGCCAGGTGGTCGAGCCGTCCTCGTTCACCTGCCGGTCGACGGGCAGCCGGTTGGCCACCACGACGAAGTCGTACACGCCCACGCCCACGAGAACCTCCCCAGATCGGTCCGGTCACCCTAGGCGTCCTCGATCCCCGCGCCCGGCGGCGATCGTGCTTCGATGGCCGGTGTGCTCCCCGCCCCGTCACCGCCGCCCGGCGCGGTGACGTCCTGAGCCCCACGCGCCTCGGGCCCTACCGCCTCCTGCACCAGGTGGGCGGCGGCGGCATGGGTGTGGTCCACCTGGCGCTCGACCCGGCGTCGCGCGCCGTCGCGATCAAGGTGCTCCGACCCCACCTCGCCGCCGACCCCGAGGCCCGCGCCCGCCTCGCGAGGGAGGGCGACACCCTGCGCCTGGTGCGCTCCCCGCGCGTCGCCGAGGTCCTCGAGACCGCCGCCGAGGCCGACCCCCCGTACATCGTCACGCAGTTCGTCGCCGCCCCGCCGCTCGACGAGCACGTCGCCGCCCACGGACCCCTGCGCGGGCGCCCCCTCGCCCGCCTCGGACTGGGTCTGGGGGAGGCGCTCGCGGCCATCCACCGTGCCGGGGTGGTCCACCGCGACCTCAAACCGGGCAACGTCCTCGTCGACGACGACGGCCCCGTGGTGATCGACTTCGGCATCGCGCAGATCGCCGACGACATCCGCCTCACCTCGGCCGGGCTGGTGATGGGCACGCCCGGCTACCTCTCCCCGGAGGTCATCGACGGCGCGCCGGTCTCCTTCGCCGGCGACTGGTGGGGGTGGGCCGCGACCATGCTCTTCGCCGCGACCGGGCGTCCGCCGTTCGGCACCGGGCCGCTGGACGCCGTGCTCGCCAGGGTCCACCGCGGCGCGCCCGACGTGAGCGGCGTCGAGGAGCCGTTCGGGGCGCTGCTGCGGGCCGCGATGTCCTCCGACCCGGCCGACCGTCCCACGCCGCGGCGCCTGCGCGAGGCGCTGCAGGCCGTCGCCGGCGGGGACGACGCAGACGCACCCGCGGCCGCCCTGCCCGTGCCCGCTCGCGCGGAGGAGACCACGGCCCTCGTCGTCCCGGAGCCGGACGACGACGAGCACGGCTTCGACGGCACCGCGTTCGACGGCGCGGGCTTCGACGGCACCGCGTTCGACGACGACGAGCCGGACGACGACGAGCCGGGTCCCGACGACGAGGACGAGCGGGACGGTGCGGTGCGGGACGCGGGGCTTGACGCCTCGCACCACACCGTCGTCCTCGGGTGCGGCGCCGCCGCGGCGAAGGCTCCCGAGCCCGACGGGTTCACCCGCCCCCTGCCCGTCCACGCCGGCTGTCACGAGGGTCCCGGGAGCGAGACGACCGTGCTGGACCAGCGATCCGCCGCTGGCTCCTCCGGAGCCCCGACCGCCGCCGCCCCGCCCCTGCCGCACGACCGGGCGCGGGCGGACGAGCAGACGCAGCGCCACCAGCCGTACCAGGTGGGCGAGGAGGAGTACGCCCCTCGCCAGGGCCTTCTGGCCCCCGCTCCCGCGCCTCAGGTCCCCGTGTACGCACCTCCGCCGGCCCCGTACGCGCCGGACCCGTACGCATCGGCCCAGTACGCACCGGACGCGTACCAGCCGGGCTCGTACCCGCCGGTGCTCCACCCCGGCGGGAGCTCCGGCTCGGAGGTCGACCCGTCGCCCACCCAGCCGCCCCTGGTGCGCGGCCGCGCGTGGATCGCCCTGCTGCTCGCCGCCGCGGTGTCCGTGGCCGGAGGGATCGCCCCCGTCCGCGTCACCGTGGGGCTGGTGGCGGCCTCGGTGCTGCTGCGCACCATCGACCGCAGCGCCGACGGCCTGCGCCGCCGCCGCTGGGAGCGCGGGGCCCGCGGCTCCGACGCCCCCCTCGCCGTCCTCGCGCTGCCCCTGCACCTGCTGGCCGCAGCGCTGATCACCCTCGGCGCGCTCGTCCTGCCCGCCCTCATGGGCGTGAGCGCCGCCTTCATCACCGGCTGGGCCCTGAACCCCGGGACGCCGCTGCCCGGCTCCGGCCTGGCGCTCGCGGTGGGCTGTGCCGTCGCGGTGACCACCGCGTGGTGGGGGCTGGGCGGGGCGTCGCTGCGCCGCGGCACCCGCCTGCTGGTGCGGGCAGCCACCCCGAGCCAGCCGGCCGTGGCCATCGGTGCGGGCGTGCTCACCCTGGTGCTGCTCGCCGTGGTGGTGGTGGTCGGCGGGGAGAACCAGCCGACCTGGGCGCCCCTGCAGGGCCCGCCGCTGGGCATCGGTCAGCCGCTGGGCTGATGGGAGGGCAGACTGCGGTGCGTGACGGCGACGCTGCCGCACGGCTGAGGATCGGGGTCGAGATGAGCAGCACCCAGCAGGACGTGGTGGTCGTCGGGGGCGGAGTCATCGGCCTCGGGTGCGCGTGGCGCCTGGCCCAGCGGGGACTGACGGTCACCGTGGTGGACCCGGACCCGGGCATGGGCTCCTCACGGGCCGCCGGCGGGATGCTCGCGCCGATCAGCGAGGCCACCGACTTCTCCGAGCCGCTGCGGCGCCGCGGCCGGGCCTCGGCGCTGCGCTACCCGGAGTTCGTCGCCGACCTCGCGGAGGCGAGCGGCCTGAGCACCGACTACCGCCGCTTCGGCACGCTGATCATGGCGCGCTTCGACGACGACGTAGCGCTGCTCGACGACCTCTCCTCCTTCGCCGAGGGCCTCGACCTCGACGTGGAGCGCCTCGCCGCCGACCGCTGCCGCGAGCTGGAGCCGCGACTGCACCCCGGCGTGGTGCAGGGCCT
>JBBSRD010000147.1:0-7579 GCA_038243415.1 Actinomycetales bacterium
CGGGGAGGGCACGCCTCACCCTCGCAGGGCTGCCCCACCTCTGCGGGGACCTCGGCCTCGCCCCTGCCTGCTGCCCTGCCTGCTGCCCTGCCTGCCCGAGCCCGGGGTATCCACCTCCCCGCCGCGGTGATCATGGGAAGTTCGCCCTCTGAGGGCTGCGAGAGCGTCAGACGTCCATGATCACCGCGGCGGCGGAGCGGATCGCCCATGATCGCCAGGGCTGTCCGGCGGTGGAACGGCGTGGGCGCCGGTGTCAGCGCGAGGTCACGGACTGGAGGACGTGGCGCTCGGCGCGGCGCAGCGCTCCGGCGACGTCTTCCTGGCGACGGCTGGCAGCGTCGTTCCAGCGCGTGAGGTCCCGCACGCGCGAGCGGTGCACCTCGGGCGAGCAGGCCCGGCCCGGGCGCACGGGCACGTCGAAGACGGTCTGCCACACCACGTCGAGCGAGCGCCGGGTCAGCTGGGAGGAGATCCTCGCGAGCCCGACACCCTGGACCACCGCCCCCACCAGGCACGCACCGGTGACGGCCTGCTCGTCGACGAGGTGCAGCGACCTGGTCGTGACGGTCCGCGCGCCCGCTCCCGATCCCACCTGCAGCCAACCGTCCTGCACCCAGCCGCGGTCCACGAGCGAGGCCGCCTCGGCGAGGACGCCGGCCATGTGGTGGAGCTCTGCGCGGCGGGCTGCGTCCAGCTCGGCGGCGCGCAGGATCGCCAGCTCTTCGCGGCGCGCCCGACGGCGGTGCCACCAGGACCCCTGGACCGATCCCGCCGGGCCGGCGCCCTGCAGGAGCGTCACTCCGGGCCGCGGGTCACCCTCGGGAGGCTCCGTCGTCGACCGGACGGGCGCGGTCCGGGCCAGGGGAGACATCAGGGTCATGCGTGCCTGCGGACAGGCGTCGGGCGCTCGGGCGCCGGGATCGAAGAGGCCATCGCCCATCATGCGCGCCCCGGGGGGATCTGTCACGGGACGGCCTCCCGGCCGCCGGGCGGCGCGTGGCGTCCCCGGTCGGCGGTGGGGCGCGGCGGGGCGCTTTGACGACGGCTGGTGCGGGCAGATACCGTCTGCTCCAGGTCATGAGTGGTAGCGCCAAGCCTCAGCTGGCTGCCCGGCAACCCCCGTCCGCGGTGGGGTGCCCTGAGTGACGACCTGGCCGGACGAGTGCTCCGGCAAGCGCGGCTCCTCGGAGCCCTGATCGAGGAGAGAGCCGTGAGCGCACCCCCCGCCGCCCCCGTGCGTCCTGCCGACGCCTGCGACTCCTTCGTGGTCCGCGACCGCCACCGGATCCGCAGGCACGACGCCGAGCCCTCCCGGGCCGGCGGCGCTCACCACCTTCGCTGAACCACTTCTGACCGCTCGACCCGAGCCTCCCGCCACGCCTGCGCCCCGAGGGCGCGCCGCCGTGCCCGTGCGCTCAGAACCCGCAGACCTGCTGAACCTCCGAGGAGCCCCGCCATGTCCACCTCCGCAGCCCCCGCCCTCCCCGACCGTCCGCACCGCAAGCGCAAGGGACTGGTCGCCGCGATCATCGGCGTCGTCGTCGTGGCGGTCATCGTCGCCATCGCGCTCGCCGTCCGCGGCGGTTCCAGCGCTACCGATGCCGAGAGCAGCGGCGCCAGCACCTCCGCCGGCAAGCCCAAGACCGTGACCATCGGTGTCGCCGACGAGGCCCTCCCGTACTGGAAGACGTACACGACGCTGGCGAAGGACGAGCTGGGCGTCGACGTCAAGCTGGTCAACTTCGCGGACTACAGCCTCCCGAACCCGGCGCTGGCGCAGGAGCAGATCGACATCAACCAGTTCCAGCACATCCAGTACCTCGCCAACTACAACCTCACCGCCGACGACGACCTGCAGCCCATCGGCGCCACCGCCGTCTACCCGCTGCCGCTGTACTCCACGACCGCGAAGGCCCCGGAGGACTTCGAGGAGGGCGCCACGATCGCCGTCCCGAACGACGCCGTGAACGAGGCCCGCGCGCTCCTCACGCTCCAGGCCGCGAAGCTCTTGACGCTGAAGGACGGCGGCAACGCCTTCTCCACCAGCGCCGACATCGAGACCCAGAAGGTCGACGTCGTCCCGGTCGACGCCTCGCAGACGGCGAACGCGCTGCAGAGCGGCTCGGCGGCCGGCGCCATCGTCAACAACAACTTCGCGACCGCCGCGGGCCTGCCGTCCACCGACGTGGTCTTCGACGTCGACCCGAGCGGCAAGGAGTCCTCGCCCTACGTGAACCTCTTCGTCACGCGCAAGGCGGACACCGGCAACAAGACCTACCTGGACCTCGCGAAGCTCTTCGAGGACCCGGCCGTCCAGGCGACGTTCGCCCAGGACTACCCGGACGCCGTCGCCGCCACGACCAGCGCGGAGGACCTGCAGGCTGAGCTGGCCCGCGTCGAGAAGGACGGCAAGGCGGCGTTGAAGACCTCGTGAGCGCGATCGTCGAGCTGAAGGGCGTCTCCAAGCACTACGTCCGCCCGGGCGCCGCGGGGCCCGTGGTGGCGGTCGACGACGTCACCCTGTCCGTCGAGCAGGGCGAGATCCTCGCGGTGGTCGGCTACTCCGGGGCGGGGAAGTCCACCCTGGTGCGGTTGATCAACGCCCTGGAGCACCCGACGTCGGGGAGCGTGCGGGTCGCCGGCAAGGAGCTCACGGCGATGAGCGAGCGGCAGCTGCGGGGGGAGCGGGCGAAGATCGGCATGATCTTCCAGCGGTTCAACCTGTTCCGCTCCCGCAGCGTCGCCGGCAACGTCGAGTACCCGCTCAAGGTGGCGGGGATGGACAAGGCGAGGCGCGACGCCCGGGTCGCCGAGCTCCTCGACTTCGTCGGGCTGCTCGAGCGCGCCCACGCCTACCCCGAGCAGCTCTCCGGCGGTCAGCAGCAGCGGGTGGGGATCGCCCGTGCGCTGGCGACGAGCCCGCCGCTGCTGCTCGCCGACGAGGCGACGAGCGCGCTCGACCCGGAGACCACCACCGAGGTGCTCAACCTCCTGCGGCGGGTCAACCGCGACCTGGGGGTCACCACCGTGGTCATCACCCACGAGATGCACGCGGTGCGCCAGATCGCGGACCGCGTGGCGGTCATGGAGAACGGGCGCGTGGTGGAGGTCGGTGACGTGTACGACCTCTTCGCCTCCCCGCGGACCCTGTCGGGCCAGAAGTTCGTCCGCACCGCGCTGCACGACCGCCCGACCGCGGACGAGCTGGTACAGCTCCGCGAGCGTCACGACGGCGCGCTGGTGAGCATCCAGGTGACCGACGAGCCGGGCCAGCAGCGCGGCATCGACAAGGTCTTCGCGGCCTCCGAGGTCGACGCCCACCTCGTGTGGGGCGGGGTGGGGGAGATCCGCGAGCGCCGCATCGGTTCGCTGACCTACGAGCTCACCGGGGACGCCTCCGCGCTGAGGAGCGTCGTCGCCGAGCTGCGCGCCTCCGGGCGCGGAGCGGTGGAGGAGCACTGATGCAGGGGTTCCTCGACACGGTCGACGTCTACCTGGCCGCCATCGGCCAGACGCTGTTCATCACGCTCATCTCGATGGTCGCCTCCGGCGTCATGGGCCTGGCCATCGGCCTGTCGCTGTACGCCACGCGGCCCGGCAACATCCTCGAGAGCCGCTTCTTCTTCGGCGCGATCAACCTGCTCGTGAACGTCGTGCGGCCGATCCCGTTCATCATCTTCCTCGCGGCCGTCGCCCCGCTGACGAGCATCGTCATCGGCACGACGCTGGGGACGGCCGCGGTCACCTTCGCGATCTCCCTGGCGGCGGCGTTCGCGGTCTCGCGGATCGTGGAGCAGAACATGGTGGGCGTGGACCCCGGCGTGGTCGAGGCCGCGCGCGCCAGCGGCGGCTCGCGGCTCGGGATCCTCTTCACCGTGGTGGTCCCCGAGGGCCTCGGGCCCCTGGTGCTGGGCTACACGTTCATCTTCGTGGGCATCATCGACATGTCCGCTCAGGCCGGGCTCGTGGGCGGCGGCGGGCTGGGCAACTACGCCATCACCTACGGCTCGCAGCGCTACGACTGGGGCGTCGTCTACGTCACGGTGGCGACGATCATCGTCATCGTGCAGGTGGGCCAGCTCATCGGGAACCGGATCGCCCGGGGCGTCATGCGCCGGTAGGCGCCTGTCCTCGCGGGCACGACCGCCCGGCCGATGGAGGACGAGGACGTCATGGGTGACCCAGCGCACGACACCGGGCCGTCAGGCCCACCGCTCCTCGAGCAGACGATCGGCGCGAACCTCGCGGCGACGGTCGCGCGCCACGGGGGGCGCGACGCGCTCGTCGACGCCTGGACGGGGCGCCGCTGGACCTACGACGAGCTGCTGGCCGCGGTCCGGCGCCTGGCCGCCGGTTTCCTCCGCCTGGGCGTGGCTCCCGGCGACCGGGTGGGCATCTGGGCACCGAACGTGCCGGAGTGGACGCTCGTGCAGCACGCCACGGCGGAGATCGGCGCCGTCCTCGTGAACATCAACCCGGCCTACCGTGCCCACGAGCTGGAGTACGTGCTGACGCAGTCGGGCGTGCGCGTCGTCGTCGCGGCGGTCGAGCACAGGGGGTCCGACTACGCGGCGATGCTCGACGCGGTCGCCCCCCGGTGCCCGGCTCCGGTGCGGACGGTGATCCTCGGGACCGCGGAGTGGGGGGCCCTGGCGGACGGCGAGCCCGACGACGCGGCGGTGGCCGAGGTGGCCATGGCGCTGAGCCCCGGCGACCCGATCAACGTCCAGTACACGTCGGGGACCACCGGGTTCCCCAAGGGCGCGACCCTGAGCCACCGCAACATCCTCAACAACGGCTACCTCGTCGGCGAGCTCGTGCACTACACCGAGGCAGACCGGGTGTGCATCCCGGTTTCCACCACTGCTTCGGCATGGTCAGGGGCAACCTCGGGGCCACCTCGCACGGCGCCGCCATGGTGATCCCGAGCCCGGGGTTCGACCCCGCGGCGACGTTGGCCGCCGTCGAGGCGGAGCGCTGCACCAGCCTCTACGGGGTCCCGACGATGTTCATCGCCGAGCTCGCCCTCCCCGGCTTCGGCGGCTACGACCCGAGCAGCCTGCGGACCGGGATCATGGCCGGCTCGCCCTGCCCGGAGCCGGTGATGCGCCAGGTGATCGAGCGGATGCGCATGGAGGGCGTGTCCATCTGCTACGGGATGACGGAGACCTCGCCCGTGTCGTTGCAGACCCGCAGCGACGACACCCTGGAGCGCCGCGTGAGCACCGTCGGGCGGGTGGGCCCGCACCTCGAGGTGCGGGTCGCCGACCCGAGAGCGGTGAGACGCTGCCGCACGGGGAGACCGGCGAGCTCTGCACCCGTGGCTGCTCGGTGATGCTCGGGTACTGGGACGACGAGGAGCAGACCGCCGAGGCGGTCGTCGACGGCTGGATGCGCACCGGCGACCTCGCGGTGATGGACGACGCGGGCTACGTGCAGATCACCGGGCGCATCAAGGACCTCGTCATCCGCGGCGGGGAGAACGTGTACCCCCGCGAGGTGGAGGAGCTCCTGCACACCCACCCCGACGTGCTCGACGCGCAGGTGATCGGCGTGCCGGACGAGCGCTACGGCGAGGAGCTCGCGGGGTGGGTGCAGATGCGCGAGGGAACCTCCCCGCTGACCGCCGAGGCGCTCTGGGACTTCTGCGCCGGCCGGCTGGCCCGCTTCAAGGTCCCTCGGTACGTGAAGGTGGTCGACGCCTTCCCCCTGACGGTCACGGGCAAGGTGCGCAAGGTGGAGATGCGTGAGGTCCACGCCGCGGAGCTGGGGCGCTGAACCGGTCCGGGAGCCTGCTCGCCGCGCCTGCGCTCTCGGCGTGGTCCCCGAGACCCTCCCACCGCGCCCGCTGCCACGGGGGCAGGCTCCCCTGGACCTCGCGGTAGTAGTCGCCGAGCCGCAGCGCCGCGGCAGCGGCCTCGTCGACGACCACGCTCGCGCTCGGGTGCAGCTGCAGGGCCGACGCCGGGCAGAGGCTGGTCAGCGGGCCCTCCACCGCGGCGGCCACCGCCTCGGCCTTCGCGGCGCCGAACGCCACGAGCAGCAGCTCGCGGGCGTCGAGGATGGTCCCGAGGCCCTGGGTGATGCAGTGGTGCGGCACGTCGTCGAGGCTCTCGAAGAACCGCGCGTTGGCCTCGCGGGTCGCGGTGGTCAGCGTCTTGATGCGGGTCCGTGAGCCGAACGACGACGTCGGCTCGTTGAACCCGACGTGCCCGTTCGCCCCGATGCCGAGCAGCTGGACGTCCACCGGCCCCACCTCGGCGATGAGGCGCTCGTAGGCCTCGCACGCGGTCACCACGTCGTCCGTCGAGCCGTCCGGCACGTGGACCCGGTCGCCCCGCATCCCGAGCGGGCGCACGGCCTCGCGGTCGATGACGGACCGGTAGGACTCCGGGTGCCCGGCGGGCAGCCCGACGTACTCGTCGAGGGCGAAGGCCGAGGCGGCGCTGCAGTCGAGGTCTCCCCGCTCGACGGCGCGCGCCAGCTCGGCGTAGGTGCCCAGCGGCGACGAGCCGGTGGCCAGGCCGAGGACGGCGTCGGGGCGGTCCCGGACCACGCGGGCGATCCGCGAGGCGGCGGCGCGGCCGACGGCCTCGGGGGTGTCGACGATGATGATCTGCACGTCAACCATCATCCCGGGTGGTGGCGGACGCCAGCGCGCCGGCGAACCAGCCCGTGAGCGTGGTGGGGTGCGTGATGGCCGTGCCGACGCACACCGCGTGCCCCCCGGCAGCCAGGGCGGCCGCCGCCTGAGCGGGGCTGTGGACCCTGCCCTCCACGACGAGCGGGCGCTCGCACGCCGCAGCGACCTGCGCCACGAGGTCGAGGTCGGGGCCGTCGGTGCGGGGACGCTCCCCGGTGTAGCCGGAGAGCGTGGTCCCGAGGAGGTGGGCGCCGGCGGCCTGGGCGGCCCTGGCGTCGTCGAGCGAGCCGCAGTCGGCCATGACGAGCACCCCGGGGGCCCGGTCGGCGAGACCGGCGACGACGTCGGCGAGGGTGAGCCCGTCCGGGCGCTCGCGGCGGGTGCCGTCGACGGCCACGACGTCGGCGCCGGCCGCCGCCACCTCGAGGGCGTCGGCCAGCGTGGGGGTGATGAAGACGCCCTCGGCGCCGACCTTCACCAGCCCGACGAGCGGCACGTCGACGACGGCCCGGATCGCCCTGAGGTCATCGAGCCCCTGGGCGCGGATCGCCGCCGCCCCTCCCTCGACGCACGCCTGGGCCACCCGCGCCATGGTCGCCGGGTCCCGCATCGGCTCGCCCGGGTAGGCCTGGCACGAGACGATCAGCCGCCCCCGCAGCCTCTCGACGACATCGTTCACGCTGGTACCTCCGGGCCGTGGGGGAGAAGGGTCCGCGCCGAGCGCGCCGCGCCCACGAGGGGCGCGTGAGCGCCCAGGCTCGTGGGGACGATGGGCACCGCACGCAGGACGGGGATCAGCTCGGTCCGGGCGCTCGCGAGGACCGCGTCCCACCAGGACGGGCCGGCGGCGGCGAACCCGCCTCCGATGACGACCACGTCGGGGTCGAGGAGGGTGATGGCGCCAGCCAGGGCCCGCCCGAGGGCGGTGGCCGCCTC
>JBBSRD010000148.1:0-7561 GCA_038243415.1 Actinomycetales bacterium
CATGCTCTGCTCCCCCGCGGCGATGCCGAGGGAGGCGGAGTAGTCGTAGGTGCCGTAGTGCAGCGAGGTGCAGCGCCCGGCCGCCGCGGCGATCATCGGCGTCACGGCGGACCGGCCGTCGGGCAGGACGATGGACTGTGGCGTCTCGACCTGGATCTCGAACCCGAGACGCCCGGGCGCCAGCCCGTGGGCCTTCTCCACGTGCTCGCAGGCCGTGACCATCGCCTCCACCTGGCCCAGGGCCGTGACCTTGGGCAGGGTGAGGATGAAGCCGTCGGGCAGCGGACCGCCCGCTGCGAGGCGCCCGACGAACCGGTCGAGGGTGCGCAGCCCGCGGCGACGGGTCGCGGCCTCGAAGGACTTGAAGCGGATCCCGACGAACGGCGGCGCGCTCCCGGCCTCCATCGCGGCGAGCAGCTGCTCGACCCCGCTGTCCACCGCGGCGTCCTCGCCGTCGTCCCCGCGGTCGCCGAGGCCGTCCTCGTAGTCGATACGAAGGTCCTCGATGGGCTCGCGGGCCAGCTTCTCCCGCACGAGGGGGAGCACCTCCTCGGCGAGGCCACGCTCGATCCCGGTGACGCGCGTGACGTCGTCCGCGGTGCCCAGGCCGGCGTCGAGGAGCTCGAGCGCGGCCTTCCCCCACCGGGCGGGGAGCCCGGCGGTGACCTTGTCGGCGGGCACGTACACGGTGTGGACCGGCTGGCGCGTCCCTGCGTCGCCGGGGTAGAGGCGCTCGACCTCCTCGTCGGACGCGGCGAGGCGCGCGTCCAGGATGTCAGCGAGCTCGTCCACCGAGCCCGCCCCGGCCGCTCCCGTCGTCCCGCTCATCGCTGCTCCGCGGCGACGACCGCGTCGTAGGCGGGGAGGGTGAGGAAGTCGACGAAGTCGTCGTCCAGCGCGGTCTTCTCGAACAGCTCACGGGCGGTGGCGAACTCCCCGGCGTCGAAGCGCTGGGGACCGATCTCGTCGCGCAGGTGCTCGACCTCGGACTCGACCAGGGCGCGGACGAGCTCCGGGGTGACGGTCTCGCCGCTCTCGAGCTTGACGGCCCCGTGGGACCACTGCCAGATCTGCGAGCGGGAGATCTCCGCGGTGGCGGCGTCCTCCATGAGGTTGTGGATGCCGACCGCACCGTTGCCGCGCAGCCACGCCTCGAGGTACTGCAGGGCCACGGTGATGTTGTCGCGCAGACCTGCCTCGGTGATGCCGCCGGGGGTCTCCGCGATGGCGAGCAGCTGGTCGGCCGTGACGTCCTCGCTGGTGCCGGGGTTGTCGAGCTGGTTGGCGTGCTCGGGCGCGGTGCCCATCTGGTCGTCGAAGATCCCGGCGCACAGCGGCACGAGGTCGGGGTGCGCCACCCAGGACCCGTCGAAGCCGTCGCGGACCTCGCGCGTCTTGTCCTCCGTGACCTTGGCGAACGCCACCGTGTTGATGGCCTCGTCACGACGGCTCGGGATGAACGCGGCCATGCCGCCCATGGCGAAGGCGCCGCGGCGGTGACAGGTCTTGACGAGCAGCTGGGTGTACGCCCGCATCGCCGGCGCCGTCATCGTCACGTCACCGCGGTCCGGCAGGGTGAACGCCTCGCCGGCGTCGCGGAAGTTCTTGATCATCGAGAAGAGGTAGTCCCAGCGCCCCGCGTTCAGGCCCGCCGCGTGGTCCTTCAGCTCGTAGAGGATCTCGTCCATCTCGAAGGCCGCGGTGATCGTCTCGATGAGCACCGTGGCGCGGATCGTCCCGTGCGCGATGCCCCGCTCCTGCTGCGCGAAGGTGAACACGTCGTTCCACAGGCGGGCCTCGAGGTGGCTCTCCATCTTCGGCAGGTAGAAGTAGGGCCCGGTGCCCTGCTCCACGAGCTCCGCGGCGTTGTGGAAGAAGAAGAGCCCGAAGTCCACCAGCGCCGCCACGACGGGCGTGCCGTCCAGGGTGAGGTGGCGCTCGTCGAAGTGCCACCCGCGCGGGCGCGGCATGATCACCGGGAGCTGCGCGCCGTCCTTCAGCGCGTACTCCTTGCCCTGGGGCGAGGTGAAGGAGATCGTCTTGCGGACCGCGTCGGCGAGGTTGACCTGGCCCGAGACGACGTTGTGCCAGTGGGGGGTGTTGGCGTCCTCGAGGTCCGCGAGCCACACCTTGGCCCCGGAGTTCAGGGCGTTGATGGCCATCTTGCGCTCGGTGGGCCCGGTGATCTCCACGCGGCGGTCCAGCAGGTCCGCAGGCACCTCGGCCACGCGCCAGTCACCGGCGCGCACGTCGGCGGTCTCCTCGAGGAAGTCCAGGCGCCCGGTGCGGGAGATCTCCTCGCGCCGCTCGGTCCTGGCCGCCAGCAGCTCGTCGCGCCGGGAGCCGAACCGGCGCTGCAGCTCGGCGACGAACGCGAGAGCGTCAGGGGTCAGCACCTCCTCCGACCGTTCGACGCTGGGTCCGTTCACTTCGATGTCGCTCATGGTCTCGCTACCTCTCGATGGGTGGGCTGGTCCCGGCGCGCCGGCCGTCTGCGGCGCCGCGGCTTCTCTCAGGCGTCGCTGCCCGCGCGCGAGCTCTTGCGCGGCGTGGCGACCGCCTTCACCGCTGCGGCCACGGCGGGGGCCACGTGGACGTCGAAGACGCTGGGGACGATGTAGTTGGCGTTCCGCTGGTCGGGGGCCACGCAGTCGGCGATGGCGGTCGCGGCCGCGACCATCATCTCGGGCGTGATGTCCACCGCGCGGGCGTCGAGCATGCCGCGGAAGAAGCCGGGGAAGGCCAGGACGTTGTTGATCTGGTTCGGGTAGTCCGAGCGGCCGGTGGCCACGACGGCCGCGGTGCGTCCCGCAGCGATGGGGTCGACCTCGGGCACCGGGTTGGCCATCGCGCAGACGATGGCGCCCTCCGCCATGGTGGCGATGTCGTCACCGGTGAGGATGTTCGGCGCGGAGACGCCGATGAAGATGTCCGCGCCGGCGATGACCTCCTTGAGGGTGCCCTTGACCCCGCGCGGGTTGGTGTTGTCGGCGATCCACTGCCGCGCCGGGTCCAGCCCGGGCTTGGACGGGTCGACGGCGCCGTGGCGGTCGCACCCGACGATGTCGCCGGCGCCCTGCGCCTGCAGCAGGCGGATGATGGCGTTGCCGGCGGCGCCGACCCCCGAGACGACGATCTTCACGTCGGCCAGGTCCTTGCCCACCACGCGCAGCGCGTTGGTCAGGGCCGCGAGCGTGACGATCGCGGTGCCGTGCTGGTCGTCGTGGAAGACCGGGATGTCGAGCATCTCGCGCAGGCGGGTCTCGATCTCGAAGCACCGCGGTGCCGAGATGTCCTCGAGGTTGATCCCGCCGTAGACCGGAGCCATCGCCCGCACGATCTCGATGATCGTCTCGGTGTCCTGCGTGTCGAGGCAGACCGGCCAGGCGTCGACGTCGGCGAACTGCTTGAACAGCGCGGCCTTGCCCTCCATCACCGGCAGGGCCGCGGCCGCGCCGATGTTGCCGAGGCCCAGGACGGCCGACCCGTCGGTCACCACCGCCACCGTGTTCCGCTTGATGGTCAGGTTGTGGACGTCCTCGGGGTTCTCGGCGATCGCCATGCACACCCGCGCCACGCCCGGGGTGTAGGCCCGCGAGAGGTCGTCGCGGTTGCGCAGCGCCACCTTGGGGGTGACCTCGATCTTGCCGCCGAGGTGCAGGAGGAAGGTGCGGTCGCTCACCTTGCCGACGCTCACCCCGTCGATCCGCTTGAAGGCGTCGGTGATCCGCTCGGCGTGCTCGGCGTCCCCGGCGTTGCAGGTGACGTCGACGGTCAGCGTGTCGGGGCTGCTCTCGACGACGTCGAGCGCGGTCAGCGCCCCGCCGGCCTCGCCCACGGCTGCCGTGAGGGCGGCGGTGGAGCTGGCGGCGGCGGGGGCGTGGACGCGGACGGTGATGGAGTAGCCGGGGCTGGGGGTGGACATCGAGTCACCATTTCTTTCTGCTGTGCGGATTGGTTGTTCTGCTAGACAGGAACTCATGAGCGACGAAGAAGCAGCGCGGCTGCCAGGAGGTCCCGCGGACGACGACGCCGGCGAGCCTGCGCCCGTCGAGGCGCCGACACCGGCGAAGGGCGGAGGCGTGCAGTCGCTGACCCGCGGTTTCACCCTCCTGGAAGCACTGGCCGACGCGGGGGGGAGAGCGACGCTCTCCCAGCTCGCCGCCAGCACCGGCCTGCCGATGGGCACCCTGCACCGCATCGTGCGGACCCTGGTGGACCTGGGCTACGTGCGCCAGGAGCCCTCTCGCCAGTACACCCTCGGCCCGCGGCTGCTCCGCCTCGGCGAGACGACGACCCGCCTCCTCGACACCTGGGCCAGGCCGCACCTCGCGGACCTCGTGGCCGCGACCGGGGAGTCCGCGAACCTCGCGATCCTCGAGGGCGACGAGGTCGTGTACGTCAGCCAGGCCCAGTCGACCCGGGCCATGCGGATGTTCACCGAGGTCGGGCGGCGGGTGACGCCGCACTGCACCGCGGTGGGCAAGGCGGTCCTCGCGGACCTGGCGGTCACCGCGCCCGACGAGGTCGCGGCGATGATCCGCCGCACCGGCCTGCCCACCAGCACGCCGTACACCATCACCGACGATGACGCCTTCTTCGCCGAGCTGCGCCTGGTCGCCGAGCGCGGGTACGCGATCGACGAGGAGGAGCAGGAGCTCGGCGTGCGCTGCGTGGCCGTGGTGGTCCCGGGGGCGCCGTCCCGCATGGGGATGTCCGTCTCCGGGCCGGTCACGCGCATGACCGACGAGGTGCTGGCCTCGGTGGTCCCGCGCCTCCAGCGGGCGGCGAGCTCGCTGGCCGCCGATCTCTCCCCCGCCGGGCGGTGAGCCCCGTGCGATGACGTGCCCCACCGGGGCCGTCACCGCTCGAGGCCCACCCATGCTCAGTGGTCCGAGCCGGGGCGCCGACCGGGGGCGTCCTGGGCGATGTTCGAGCCCATCTGCTTGCCGCTGCCACCGACGACGCGGCCGCTGTCGAACGAGCCGCCGGAGCGGAGCACGTCCGCCTCCTCCCGGGTCACCTGTGAGGCAGGAGCGGCCGAGAAGGCGTTCGGGTTGTCCTTCTTCCCCAGGCTGATCTCGTTGAAGAGCAGGTTGAGCAGCATCGCCACGATGGACGCGGCGGTGATGCCGGAGTCGAGGATGAGCACCAGCCACTGCGGGAACTCCGCGTAGAACTCCGGCGAGGCGATCGGGATGATGCCGAAGGCGAGGGCGGTGGCCACGATGACGAGGTTGAGGTTGCCGTCGTACTCCACCTTCGAGAGCGTCCGGATGCCGCTGGCCGCCACGGTGCCGAAGAGGACGATGCCCGCGCCGCCGAGGACGGGGTAGGGGATCGACGCGACGACGCGCCCGAGGACGGGCAGCAGGCCCAGGACGAACAGCATCGACCCGCCGGCCGCGACGACCCAGCGGCTCTTCACGCCGGTGATGGCGACGACGCCGACGTTCTGGGCGAAGGCGCTGGCCGGGAAGCTGTTGAACACCGGCGCCACGGCCGTGGCCAGCATGTCGGCGCGGAGCGCGTCACCGACGCGGCGCGCGTCGACCTTGGTGCCGACGATCTCGCCCACGGCGAGGGTGTCCGCCGTGGTCTCGGTCATGATGACCAGGATGACGACCGTCATCGAGATGATGGCGCCGATCTCGAACGTCGGTGCACCGAAGGCGAAGGGCTGCGGGAGGGCGAAGATCGGGCCGGTCCCGATGTTCGAGAAGTCGGCCTTGCCGACGACCGCCGCGAAGATCGTGCCGATGACGAGGCCGAGCAGGATCGCGAGCCGGGAGATGGGGCCCTCGAAGACGCGGCTGATGACGAGGATGACCACGAGCGTGAAGCCGCCGAGGCCGATGTTGCCGAGCGAGCCGAAGTCCGGCAGGGAGTCGTTGTTCCCCATGATCCACCGGAAGGAGATCGGCAGCAGCGACAGGCCGATCACCGTGATGATGGTGCCGGTGACGACGGCCGGGAAGAACCGCACGACCTGCGAGAAGAAGGGCGTGATGATGAGACCGATGACGCCGGCCACGATGATCGACCCGTAGACGGCCGGCAGGCCGCCCTCACCGGTGGCGATGGCCACCATGGTCGAGACGGAGGCGAACGAGGCGCCCTGGACCAGCGGCAGCTGGGACCCGAAGAACTTGACGCCGATGCTCTGGAGCATCGTCGCGAGGCCGCCGATGAAGAGGCCCGCAGAGACCAGGAGGCCGATCTGCGCGCCGTCGAGGCCGGCGGCGCCACCGACGATGAGCGGTGGCGCGATGATGCCGCCGTACATCGTGAGGATGTGCTGGAGCCCGTAGGCATAAGCGGCCCCGATGGGCATCTTCTCGTCTTCGGGCCGGACTTCTGGGCGTGGTGCGGTCGACGGGTCGTGGCTCACGGCCATCGCTCGTCCTCCTGGTCAGGGGATGGGTGGGGTGGTCGGGTGGGGCGGGTGGGGCGGAGGAGCGATGGTGCCGGTGTCGCGGGACGAGCCGTCGTGCGGGAACGGGGGTGGGCGTCCCGTCGACCGGGACGCCCACCCCCGAGGCCTCAGCAGAAGCCGGGGATGCTGTCCCACGCGCGGGGTGCGGGCTGCGCGTCGTCGCGGACGACGGTCGCCTCGATGAGCCCGTAGGGCCGGTCGGCGGCGAAGAAGATCTCGTTGTCGTTCTCGAGCCCGAAGGGGCTGAGATCCACGAGGAAGTGGTGCTTGTTCGGCATGGAGAACTTCAGCTCGGCGATCTCGGGGTGGGCCTCGAGGACGTTCTCGCCGATCTGGAACAGCGTCTGCTGCAGGGCCAGGGAGTGCTCGCTGGCGAAGGTCTCCAGCAGGATCTTCCGGACGCTGGTGAAGACGGCGTCGAAGTCCAGGTCGGTGCGGGTGTAGCGCCAGCGGGCGGTGACCTGGGTCGCGAGGATGCGGTCGTTGGTCTCCTGCAGGGTGGTGAAGCGGTCCTTCGGGTACCCGTGGAACTCCGAACCGGTGGACTTCAGGACGGTGAGGTCGCTGAGGCCGGAGACGACGGTCTTCTCGTCGCCGTCGACGATGACGACGGTGGTGCGCCGCTCGCTGGTGTCCTTGGAAAAGGCGTGGTCGTGGCCCTTGCCGTCCACCTCGATGCGGTGCCAGGTGTACTGGTCGATGGCCCAGCGGCCGCCGCTCACCCAGTCGAACTCCGACGTGAAGTGCTCACCGAGAGTCAGGCCGAACTCCTCGATGGAGTTGATGCCCTTCTCCTTGGCGAGGCCGTAGACCGTGTTCTTCTGGGTGTCGGTCGCCACGACGTGGCCGTTGTCGCCCTGGGTGTGGGCGGCGTCGAAGTCTCCTCGCAGCTGCGAGGAGACGTTGATGTCGGTGATCTCGTGACGCTCGGTGTCACGCTTGATCTTGACGAGGCGGACCTCGGCCTTGCCGTACTGGTTGAATCCAAGCTTCGCTGCCATGGTTTCAGCTCCCTCTGTAGGTGGTGTAGGCGAACGGACTGAGCAGGACCGGCACGTGGTAGTGCTGAGCCGGGTCAGCGACGTCGACGACCAGGACCACCTGCGGGTAGAAGGTGGGCTGGTC
>JBBSRD010000149.1:0-7522 GCA_038243415.1 Actinomycetales bacterium
AGGGGTGCCGACGCTCTCCCACCACAGCCGGTGCCCGTCGCCGACGGCGAGCACGCCGCCGTCGTAGGGCTCGATCTCCGGGTAGCGGCTCACCGCCCCAGTCTGGGGCGAGAGCGTCGGCGTTGACGCGGAGCACCACCGCTGCCAGGGTCGGCGCCGTGCTGAGCATCCGGCCCTTCCGCCCCGACGACGCCCGCGACGCCGCCGGGGTCGACGACGTCTGCGTGCGCACGGGCGACGCGGGCGGTGACGCGCGGGGCCTGTGGTCGAGCGAGACGCTGCTGGCGGACCTCTTCGCCCGCCCCTACGTCGTCCTCGAGCCGGAGATGGCGTTCGTCCTGGACGACGGGCAGACGGTGGTCGGCTACGTCATCGGCACCGCGGACACCGTGCGCTTCGTGGCGGACTACCGCGAGCGCTGGCTTCCCGGGCTGGCGCGACGGTGGCCGCGACCACCGCGCCCACCCGTCACCGACCAGCAGCGCCTGCTGGCGACGGGCTTCGACCCCGAGCGGATGCTGGCGCCCGAGCTCGCGCCCTACCCGGCGCACCTGCACGTCGACATCGCCCCCGAGCACCAGGGCGGCGGTCACGGCCGGGCGCTCGTCGAGACGTTCCTCCAGGCCGCGGCGGCGGCGGGCGCGCCCGCGGTCCACCTCGGGATGGACCCGGCGAACACCGGCGCCCGGGCCTTCTACGACCGCCTGGGCTTCCACGAGGTCACGGTCGCCGGCACCGGCGCGACGTTCCTCGGCCGCGCCACCTGATCGCTCCGAGGCGGTGCGGCCGAGAGAGCGCGGCCGACGGCCTCAGACCAGCGGGTCCTGGCCGTAGACGCGCACGCCGGCGCGGACCAGGTCCTCCTCGACGTCGACCTCCACGGCCGCGTACGCCGAGATGTCCACGGGGGTGACCTCCAGGCCGTCGCCGATGGCCGTCTCGATGCCGCGCTCGAAGTAGTCCTGGTCGGCGCAGGCCGCCAGGTGCTCGAGCAGGAGGGGCCGGTCCGCGGCGGCGACGAGGTTGATGCCCACCGCCTCGCCGAGACCCCCGACGACCGTCTTGGACAGCTGCGCGACCAGCCCGCGCCCGTCCACCGTGTACTTGACCTCCTCGTCGCCGACCACCGAGGTGTCGACGCACACCGCGGTGCGCCCCTCGGCCAGCGCGGGCAGGAGCTCGGCGAGCAGCGCGGGGTCGAAGACGACGTCGCCGTTGCACCACAGCACGGGCCCGGGCCGGGAGGTCACCAGCGCCCGCCGCAGGGAGACCGCGGTGTTGGTGCTCCCGAAGCGCGGGTTGAAGGCGAAGAGGAGGTCGGGCGCCGCGGCCATCACCACCTCGGCCTTGTGGCCGACCACCGCGGTGATGGGCAGGCCGGCGCCGAAGGCACCCCTCAGGTGCTGCACCTGCGAGGCGAGGATGCTGCGCCCGTCCGGCAGCGCCGTCAGGGGCTTGGGCAGGTCCCGGCCGAGCCGGCTCCCGAGGCCCGCGGCGAGCACCACCGCGCTGAGCGTGCCGCCGGGCACGGCCGGTGCGCTGGAGGCGTGACGGGAGGGGAGCGGCGCCGCGACGCGGCCAGCGACGACCTCGGGGCCGGGCAGGGCGATGACCGGGGCGCCCGTCGCGCTCTCGCGCCGGGCGCGCTCGAGGACGGCCACCACCCGCTCCGTGGCGCGTCCGTCGTCGAGGTGGCAGTACCGCTCGCGGAAGGCCCGGTAGCGCGGCCCCCACGACCGCGACAGGGCGGGGAGGTCTGAGAGGACCTCCACGACGTCCTGCGACGAGGTCAGCACCGGGCCGGGCCCGTGGGTGCCCAGGTCCAGGTACATGCCGCGCTCGACGTCGGCGTAGCGCTCGAGGTCCGGGGCGTAGAGGACGACGGGGCGCCCGGTGACCGCGAAGTCGACCATCGTGGAGGAGTAGTCGGCCACCAGCGCGTCCGCAGCGAGGTACAGGTCGGAGACCTCGGCCTCGCAGCTGACGTCCAGCACGCGCGCCGCGCTCTCGTCACGGGCCGAGGCACCGGGGCGACGGGCGGCGACGTAGGGGTGCAGGCGCAGCAGCAGCACGTGGTCGGCGCCGAACCGGGCCGCGAAGGCCGCGCAGAACGCGTCGACGTCCACCGCGGCGGCGCCCTCGCGCCAGGTCGGGGTCCACAGCACCACGCTCTGCTCCGGCGTGATCCCCAGCCGCTCGCGGACTTCCGCGCGCCTCGCCGGAGCGGAGGGGGCGACCAGCACGTCGTTGCGCGGCAGACCGGTGAGGACGACCTCGCCGTCGTAGCGGAACGCGCTGCGCAGCCGGGGGGTCGACGCGGCGTTGGGGCTCAGCAGCACGTCCCAGCGGGCGACGTCGTCGGCACCGGGCACCAGCGGCACGCCGGTCGCGGGGTCGCGGACCGCGGCCAGCTCGTCCCCCGCGATGCGCTTGAGCGGGGTCCCGTGCCAGGCCTGGACGTACAGCGCCCCCGGGCGCTTGCGCCACCCCGGGTCGAGGTGGGTGGTGGACAGCACCGCGTCGGCCCGCTCGAGCGCAGCGGTGGCCAGGGGGCCGTCGGTCGGCGCGGTGGCGGCGCCGGGAGGCACGTCGGCGAGGTTCGACGGGTCGACGAGCCAGGTGTGGGTCCAGCCGGGGCCACCGGCGGCCTCCCGCTCGAGCAGCGCACGGTGCACCGCGAGCGGGCTGTCAGCGACTCGTCCTGCGACGCAGTGGTACACGATCTCCACGGGCGGTGCCCCCTCATTGTTCTTCTGGTCGCGGTCTGCCCGCGCGGGCGGCCTGCTCAGCCCACTATGAGGCCTCTGCGGGGATCCGCGGACCACGAAGACCTCCGGGCCGCCAGATCATCGCTCTGTGCTGCGTGCCCGTGACTCGTGGTGGAGCGGCCGGCGTCGCTGCGTGTTGACAGGGGCCACGCACGCAGCGAAAGTGCAGGGGCGCGGCAACGGTGGCGCCGACGAAGGCGAGCAGGTCCATGCAGGTCAGAGCAGCACGAACGATCGCCCCGACCCTCGGGGCCGCTGTCCTCGCCGTCGGCGCGCTCACCGCGTGCGGGGCTGGTCCCGCGCCCGGCGGGGCCCCGCCGCTCACCTGGTACGTGAACCCCGACGACGGCGGCCAGGAAGACATCGCCGCCCGGTGCACCGAGGCCGCGGCGGGCCGGTACACCGTCTCGACGTCCCTGCTGCCCCGGGAGTCCTCCGACCAGCGCCTCGAGCTGGTGCGCCGCCTCGCCGCGGACGACCCCTCCATCGACATCATGAGCCTCGACCCGCCCTACGTCCCGGAGCTCGCCGAGGCCGGGTTCCTCGCTCCCGTGCCGAGCGACGTCGCGGAGCGCGTCAGCGAGGGCGTCGTGGCCAGCGCGCTCGAGGGGTCCTCCTGGGGAGGAGAGCTCGTCGCCGTGCCGTTCTGGGCGAACACCCAGCTGCTCTGGTACCGCACGTCGCAGGCCACCGCCGCCGGGCTCGACATGAGCCAGCCCGTCACCTGGCGCCAGCTCATCGACGCCTCCGCGGCCAGCGGCACCGAGCTCGCCGTGCAGGGCGCCCGCGCCGAGTCGCTGACGGTGTGGCTCAACGCCCTCGTCGAGTCCGCCGGGGGGCAGATCGTCACGCAGACCTCCTCCGACGCCGCGCAGCCGACGCTGGGGCTCGACAGCGAGGCGGGGCGGGAGGCCGCGGCGATCATGAGGGACGTCGGGCGCTCCGGCGTCGGCGGCCCGTCGCTGACCACGTCCGGCGAGGCCGAGAACGCCGCCGCCTTCCAGGACGGGCGCGCCACCTTCATGGTCAACTGGCCCTTCGTCTGGCCGCAGGCGCTCGCGGGCGTGCAGGGGCGGACCCTCGCGGCGTCCGTGCCGCAGGACTACGGCTGGGCGCTCTACCCCCGCGTCGACGCAGACCGCCCCAGCGCACCCCCCTACGGCGGCATCAACCTCGGGGTCGGGGCCTTCAGCGAGAACGTCGACCTCGCCTACGAGGCGGCCGAGTGCATCACCTCGGCGCAGCACCAGACCTCCTACTTCCTCAGCGACGGCAACCCCCCCTCGAGGGCCTCGGTCTATGACGACCCCGCGGTGACCGCCGCCTTCCCGATGGCCGCCGCGATCCGCGAGTCGCTGGAGCTGGCGGCGCCCCGGCCGAGGACGGCGTACTACAGCGAGGTCTCCGGGAGCATCCAGCGTGAGTACCACCCGCCGGGCTCGGTGGTCCCGGGGCGCACGGGGGAAGAGGCGACCGAGCTCATCACGGACGTCCTCGCGAAAGAGGCGCTGCTGTGAGCGTCACCGCGCAGCGCCCCCCGGAGGCCGGCAGCGGAACGCCTCCTCAGCGCAGACCGCTCTCCGGCCGCGCCCGGGCGGAGCGCCGCCTCGGGTGGCTGCTCGCGGGGCCGGCGTTCGTCGTCATGCTGCTCGTCACCGCCTACCCCGTCGCCCTGGCGCTCTACGAGTCGCTGTTCGACCACCGCCTGACCGACCCGGCGAACCGCTCCTTCGTCGGCCTCGCCAACTACGCGGTGATCGTCACCGACGCCACCTGGTGGGCCTCGGTCGCGGTGACGCTGTCCATCACCGTGGTCACCGTGGCGGTCCCGCTCGTCGTCGGCTTCGGGCTCGCTCTCGTGATGCTGAGAGCGCTGTCGTCGATCCGGCCGCTCCTGCGGGCCGCGATCCTCGTGCCCTACGCCGTGGTCACCGTCGTCTCCGCCTACGCCTGGCAGTACGCGTTCTCCCCCGAGGTCGGCTTCATCGACGCCTGGTTCGCCTGGGTGCCCGGGATCACCGGGACCACCTCGTGGTTCGACGGGACGCTCGACTCGCTGTTCGTCGTCTGCCTGGCCGAGATCTGGAAGTCCACGCCGTTCGTCTCCCTGCTGCTGCTCGCCGGGCTCGTCGCGGTCCCCGTCGACCTGCAGGAGGCGGCGCGGGTCGACGGGGCCACGTGGTGGCAGCGCACCGCCAGGGTGACGATCCCGCACATGAGGGCCGCGATCATGGTGGCTGCGCTGTTCCGCACGCTCGACGCGTTCCGCGTCTTCGACTCGATCTTCGTGATGACCGGCGGCGCCCACGGCACCGAGACGGTGTCCTTCCTGGCCTACCGCCAGACGATCGACCGCCTCGAGATCGGCCTGGGCTCCGCCGTGTCGGTGATGCTCTTCCTCTGCGCCGCGGTCCTCTGCCTCGTCCTCGTCAAGGCCTTCAAGGTCGACCTGTCCTCGGCGCGGGGGCAGTGATGCGCACCCGCGAGAAGGTCTGGTGGGGGATCGCCGGGATCGCCGTCATGCTCTACGCGCTCCTCCCCGTGGGGTGGATCGTGGCGCTGTCCTTGAAAGCACCCTCGGACGTCTCCGACGGCGGGTTCCTCCCCACCCGTGCCACCGGGGAGAACTACGAGACGATCCTCACCGGCAGCTCCTCCGCCCTGTTCCTGCCGGCGCTGCGCAACTCTTTGGGGATCTGCCTCATCGTCACGGTCCTCTCCTGCGTCCTGGCGATGCTCGCCGCCTACGCGATCGCCCGCCTGGACTTCCCCGGCAAGAAGCTCATCCTCACCACGGCGCTCGCGGTGGCCGTCTTCCCGGTCATCTCGCTGGTGACCCCGCTGTTCGACCTCTGGCGGAGGGTCGGGCTGTACGACACCTGGCCCGGGCTCATCATCCCGTACCTCTCGCTGACGCTCCCGATCTCGATCTGGATGCTCACGGCATTCTTCCGCCAGATCCCCTGGGAGATGGAGGCGGCGGCGCAGGTCGACGGGGCCACCAGCTGGCAGGCGTTCCGCAAGGTCGTCGTCCCCCTGGCGACGCCCGGGGTGCTCACCACGGCGATCGTCGCCTTCTTCATCGCCTGGAACGACGTCGTCTACGGCATCTCCCTCAGCTCGACGAGCGCGTCCCGCCCCGTCCCCGCCGCGCTCGGGCTCTTCCCCGGGGCCTCGCAGTTCGAGTCCCCGATCGGCGCGGTCTCCGCGGCGGCGGTGATCGTGACGGTCCCCGTGCTCGCCCTGGTCCTGCTCTTCCAGCGGCGCATCGTCGCCGGCCTCACCCACGGCGCCGTCAAGGGCTGAGGCGCCCCCGCTCCCCGACCAGCACCCTGGAGGATCGTCCGATGGCCGCCATCGAGATCAAGCACGTCATCAAGACCTACGACGACGGCTTCCTCGCCGTCGACGACGTCAGCCTGGACGTCGCCGACGGCGAGCTCATGATCCTCGCGGGCCCCTCCGGGTCGGGCAAGTCGACGCTGCTGCGCATGATCGTGGGCCTGGAGGAGATCACGTCAGGGGACCTGGTGATCGGCGGGACCCGGGTGAACGACCAGGCGCCGAGGCAGCGCAACCTCTCCATGGTCTTCCAGAGCTACGCGCTCTACCCGCACCTGACCGTCTACGAGAACATCGCGTTCCCGCTGCGCCTGGCGAAGATGCACGACGCGGAGGTCGACCGCCGGGTCCAGGACGCCGCCGACGTCCTGGACCTGCACGACCATCTCCGGCGCAAGCCGGCGCACCTGTCCGGTGGCCAGCGCCAGCGCGTGGCGATGGGGCGCGCCATCGTCCGCCGCGCCGAGGCCTTCCTCTTCGACGAGCCGCTGTCCAACCTCGACGCCAAGCTCCGCGGACAGATGCGCACCGAGATCGCCCGCCTCCAGCGCCGCCTCGCGATGACGACCGTCTACGTCACGCACGACCAGACCGAGGCCATGACGCTGGGGGACCGGGTGTGCGTGCTGCGGCGGGGGACCGTCGCCCAGGTGGCCTCGCCCCGCGAGCTCTACGAGCAGCCGGCCAACCTCTTCGTGGCCGGCTTCCTCGGCTCGCCCCCGATGAACTTCCTCGCGGCCACCGTGGAGGACGGAGGGCTCGCGACCCCCCTCGGCCTCGTCCCGCTCGAGGGACGCCGGGCCGCGGCCGTGGCGGGCCGGGACGTCGTCGTCGTCGGGATCCGGCCCGAGGCCTTCGAGGACGCGTCCCTGGTCAGCGAGACCCGGCGGGAGGCGGGCCACGTCTTCACCGCCCGCGTCGACGTCACGGAGTGGCTGGGGGACTCCCACTTCGCCACCATCGGCTGCCAGGCGGAGGAGGACCTCGTGGCCCGCCTGCGCGGGCCCGACCAGGAGCTGAACGCCGACGCGCTGCCCGCCCAGGCCGTGATCTCGATCGACGCCTCGAGCCGGGTGCGCGAGGGTCGCGACGCGCAGCTCTGGCTGGACGCCCGCGCGGTCCACGTCTTCGACCACCGGACCGGGGAGAACCTCACGCGCGACGCGGAGGCGGGCGCGGAGCTGACCCGGATCGCCCAGGAGGACCGGGCGGAGATGGTCGCGCAGGCCCGGGGAGAGGGCCCCGGAGGATCGGTCGGCTGAGCCGGCTGCCGGGGTCGGGGACGCCCGCGGCCGGCATCAGAGTCTCTGCCCGCCGTCTGCCCCCCCGGCGGCTCGCTCATGCGCGAGCACGACGTCTTGACCCAGGAGACAACGGCGGATGCCCCGGCGGTGGGCGAGACGGTCCCCGAG
>JBBSRD010000150.1:0-7420 GCA_038243415.1 Actinomycetales bacterium
GCACGGCACCCGCCCAGACATGGAGGCACCATGAGCACCGTCGCCGACCGCACCCGCAGGGTGGTCCCCCACCAGCGCGAGTCGCGGACCACAGCGCTGGTCGCCGTGCAGCACCTCGCCGTCCGCGAGGTCGCCATCCGCGTCCTGCGCGGGCTCGGCGCCCAGGACGTCGTGGCCGTCGCCAGCCCCGACGAGGCCCGCCGCGCCGCCGCCGCGTTCTCCGGGCAGGTGGCCATCATCGAGGCCGGGCTCGCCGACGGCGCCGGCGTGGCGCTCGCGAGGGACCTGCGGGCCGCCGGCTGGACCCAGCCGCTCGTCATCTCCACCAGCGACGACCCCTGGACGGTGCGCGCGGCGCTCTCCGCCGGGGTTCGCTGCTACCTGACCACCACCGACCGCGGCGGCCTGGTGCCCGAGCTGTCCTCTGCGCCGTCAGGCCTGCACGCGCTCTCCGAGCGGGAGATCGAGGTGCTCCAGCTGGTCGGGGAGGGGCGCAGCAACCGCGACGTCGGCGAGGCCCTGGGCCTCTCCGCGCTGACCGTGAAGAGCCACCTGGCCCGCATCGCCCGCAAGGTCGGGACCGGGGACCGTGCCGAGATGGTGCTCATCACGTTGCGGGCAGGCCTCATCAGCTGACGGGCTCCCGGCTCCGTGCGGCCCCGTGTCGCCCGGGCCGTCTACGGTGCGTCCGTGAGCCACACCCCATCAGGCGACCCAGCCGGCGCAGCCGTCACCGCCGACGCCGACGCGCCCGGGACGGAGCAGGAGCCGCCACCGCTGCCCCTGCTCGCGGAGCCCGCTGACGGCGTGCCGCCGCTCGTCGACACCACCGACGCCCTCCTCGTCGCCGCCATGGCCCTGTCCGACGGGCACGGCCCGGTCGCGGTCGACGCCGAGCGTGCCTCGGGCTACCGGTACGGCCAAGACGCCTACCTCGTGCAGCTGCGCCGCGCCGGCAGCGGGACCGTCCTCATCGACCCCGCCGCCCTGCCGGACCTCTCCAGCATCGGAGAGGCCCTGGGCGAAGCCGAGTGGATCCTTCACGCGGCCAACCAGGACCTGCCCTGCCTCGCCGGCGTGGGCCTGAGGCCCGGCGGCGCCCTGTTCGACACCGAGCTCGGCGCCCGCATCGCCGGCTTCGAGCGCGTGGGGCTCAGCGCCGTCGTGGAGCGGCTCCTGGGGTTGCGCCTGGCCAAGGAGCACTCTGCCGCCGACTGGTCGACGCGCCCCCTCCCGCAGCCCTGGCTGGTCTACGCCGCCCTCGACGTGGAGGTGCTCCTCGAGCTGCGCGAGGCCCTGGCCGAGGTCCTCGGGCGCGCCGGCAAGCTCGAGTGGGCCATCGAGGAGTTCGAGGCCGTGCGCGACGCCCCGCCGCCGGCGCCGCGCGCCGAGCCCTGGCGACGGGTCTCGGGGCTCAGCGCCGTCCGCGGCCGGCGACGCCTCGCGGTGGTGCGCGAGCTGTGGACCGCCCGCGACGAGCTGGCCCGGGGGCGCGACACCGCCCCCGGCCGGGTGCTGCCCGACCGCGCCGTCGTGGACGCCGCGATGAAGATGCCGGCCTCCACCGCCGAGCTCGCCGGGCTCCCCGTCTTCTCGGGGCCGGCCCAGCGCCGCCAGGGATCACGGTGGATGGACGCCATCGACCGCGGGAAGGCCCTGCCCGAGGAGGACCTCCCGACCACCTCGCTGCGCTCGACCGGCCCCCCGCCAGCCCGGGCCTGGAGGGACCGCGAGCCCGCTGCTGCCGCCCGCCTGACCTCCGCCAAGGATGCCCTGGCGACCCTGTCGGAGAGCCTCCACGTCCCTCAGGAGAACCTCGTCCCGCCCGACGCGGTGCGCCGGCTCTGCTGGGAGCCCCCGGCCGAGATCGGCGAGGACACCGTCTCGGGCGCCCTGGAGGGCGCCGGCGCGCGCGCCTGGCAGGTGGCGCTCGTGACCGGCCCGCTGACCGGCGCTCTGGCACCCGTCGCTCCTGCCGCGCAGACACCGGCCCCGCAGGAGCCGGCCGCCACCTGAGCTGGCGGCCGCACCCTCACGCTGGGGCGGAAGAAGCTGCGACGGGACCGAGCAGCTCGGGCGCGCTGCTCGGCATCCCCAGGTGATATCCCTGCCCGAGGGGCACCCCGAGCCCGCGCAGACAGTCCAGCTCGGCGTCGGTCTCGACGCCCTCAGCGATCACTGCCGCCCCGATGGACCCCGTGAAGGTGACCATCGCCGCCGCGAGCGCCTGGCGCGCCCGGTCGGCGTCGATCCCGGCCACGAGGGCGAGGTCCAGCTTGACGAGGTCCGGCGCCAGCGCCAGCACGTGGCGGAGGCTCGCGAACCCCGCCCCGGCGTCGTCCACGGCCACGCGCACCCCGGCCTCGCGCAGCGGCCGCAGAGCGCCGCGCAGCCCGGCGTAGTCGTCGACCTCCTCGTGCTCCGTGATCTCGAGCACCACCCGGCGGAGGTCGGCACCCTCCAGCGCCCGAGCCAGGGCGGGACCGATCACGGTGGACGCCGACACGTTGAGAGAGACGAACCGGCCCGGGAAGCTCTCGAGAGCGCCCAGGGCGGCGCGCACGCACCCCAGCTCCAGCTCGCTCCCGGTGCCCACCGAGGCTGCGTCGGCGAACCAGCGCGCCGGGCCAGGAGTGCCCTGGGGGAAGCGGGCCAGGGCCTCGACGCCGACCTGCGCCCCCGAGCCCAGCTCCACGACGGGCTGGTAGACCATCGAGGGGCCGCCGGCGGCGGCGAGCGCGTCCAGGCGATCCACCGTGGCCGACCGGACGCGGGTGTCGTGCTCCTCGGTCTGCAGGAGGTCCATGAGCGCACCGGTGATCCCCTGCAGCACGTCGGCGTCACGCTGGCGCAGCGTGGGGTCCGGCTCACGGGAGACAGCGCAGAGCGTCCCGTAGAGGCGGCCGTCGCGGCGGTGCAGGGGCACCCCGACGTAGGACCCGAGCCGCAGGTCGACGGTGGTGCGCAGCGTGGCGGTCAGCGGGTTGGCCAGGAGGTCGGGCTGGACGCCGTCGATGAGGCCGCGCACCAGGAGGTCGCAGTGGGTGCCCCGCAGCGGCTCGGGGAGGGAGAGGTCGAGGGGCACGGGCACCGCGGCGACGAGGTGGCGGAGGAACCGGTGGTCACCGTCGAAGCGTGAGACGAAGGCGACGTCCATCCCCAGCTGGTGCCGGACGAGGTCGAGCAGGGCGTCGACGTGGCTGACGACCGCCGGCGGCGCCCCCTTCGCCGCAGCCGCGGCAGCGGCCGCGACCGGGACCGGGACCGGGACCTCGACCGGGACCTCGACCCGGAGGTCCACGACGTCGGCGCCGGTACGTCCCTTCTCCCGCTTGGCCACGTACATCGCCGCGTCGGCCTGCTGCCACGCCGAGCTCAGCCCGGCCCGCCCGTGCTGCTCACCGACGCCGACCGAGGCCTCGACGCCCGCCGCGCGCAGGGACGCGGTCAGCCGGTCGGCGAGCAGGAGCGCGTCGGCGGACGCCGTCCCCGGGAGGATCAGCGCGAACTCGTCGCCGCCCAGGCGCGCCAGGACGTCCAGCGGCCCGGCCTGCCCGGCGAGGACCGCCGCGGTCCGCCTCAGCAGGGCGTCGCCGGCCTGGTGCCCGTGGGCGTCGTTGATCCTCTTGAGGCCGTCGAGGTCGACCACGACGACGGACGCCTCGAGCGCGTAGCGGGCGGCCCTGTCCTCCTCCGCGCGCAGCGCCGCCTCCCACCCCCGGCGGTTGGCGACGTGCGTGAGCGGGTCGGTGTGAGCCGCGAGCTCGGCCAGCTCGGTCCGGCGCACCTGGTCGGCCGTGGTCAGCTCGTGCTCGAGCAGGGCCCCCAGCAGGCCGGCCTGCAGGCGGACGGCCGTCAGGTGGTCGGTGAGGTCGTCACGGACGCGCGAAGAGACCGCGCAGAGGGTCCCGAGCACCCGGCCACCGCTCCCGGGCAGAGGGACGGTGAGCATGCTCGAGGTGCTGCCGGCCTCCCTCGCGGCGATGGCGGCGTACCGCGGCACACCGGCGACGTCTCCCGAGGCCTGGGGTCCTTCACCGGCCAGCATCAGCGCGCAGTAGGTGCTGGTCCACGGCTTCGTCGCACCGACCACCATCGCGCCCGTGGAGTCCAGGGAGGCCAGCACCACCTGCTCGTCGCCCCGGCGGCGCAGGACCCACCACCGGTCCATCCCGACGCGCCGACGCAGGTCGGCGATCACCTGCGAGGCGGCCGCGGCGAACCCGCCGAGCGGCTCGACGCCCTCCACGGCGGCCCCCCGATCGGTGGTGACGTCGGAGGACTCGATCACGGCCCGCAGTCTGTCACCAATCGTCACCATTGCCTACACAGAGCCGACCTCGCGGTCACCGATCCGCGCGCGGCACGGCGAGCGACCCCGCGAGCGCCCGGGCCGCGACGTCGGCGTCGCGCTCGTCGTTGTTGACGTGGAAGGCCAGGCGCAGGCGTCCCTCTCTCACCGAGGCGGCGATGCTCTGCGCGACGAGGACGGGCTCGACGTCACCGTCGGTCGCGAGGCTCACGATGGCGGACGCCCCGGGCGCCAGGCCGACGCCCTCGCGGAAGCGGTTCGCCAGGGCGACGGAGTGGGCGTGGAGGCCGCGGGCCCCGACCTCCAGCAGGAGCTCCAGCGACGCTGCCTGGGAGACCCAGGACAGCCATGCCGGCGACACGTCGAAGGCTCTCGCGCCCGGAGCGAGGCGCAGCGGCGCCCCGTAGAGGCTGTCCCAGGGGTTCGCCCCGGCGTACCAGCCGGCGTTGGAGGGCCGCAGCCGCTCGGCGGCGGCCTCGTCGGCGACGGTGAGGAAGCACGTGCCGCGGGCGGCGAGCAGCCACTTGTAGCCGCTGGTCACGGTGTAGTCGGCGCGCGTGGCGTCCAGCGGCAGCCATCCGACGGACTGCGTGCCGTCGACGAGCACCCGGGCGCCGACCGCGGCCGCCGCGGCGTAGATCGCGTCGAGGTCGGCGATGGCGCCGTCGGAGGACTGGACCGCGGCCACCGCGACGAGGGCCGTCCGCTCCCCCACCTCGCTGGCCAGGGTCGCCAGCGGCACCTCGCGCACGGTGACCCCGCGGTCGGCGTGGACGAGGAAGGGGAAGACGATCGAGGTGAACTCCCCCGTCGGGACGAGGACCTCGGCGCCGTCGGGCACCGCGCCCGCGACGATCCCGGCGAACACCGACGTCTGGGGGCCCACGGCGACGCGCTCCGGGGTGGTGGCGACCAGGGTCGCGTAGGCGGCGCGCGAGGCCTCCAGGGACTCGTCGTAGTCCGGCGGGGCGGCGGTGCCGGTGCGCCAGCTCTCCAGCGCGCCGGTGAGGGCGTCGGTGGCGCGCCGCGGCGGCAGCCCGAGGGAGGTCGTGTTCAGGTAGACGCCGTGGGCGCCGAACTCGCCGCGCACCGCGGCGACGGCGGCGCGCTCCTGGGGGGTGGGCGGTGCCGGGATGGTCGGTGAGGGCATGGGCACACTCTCGCGCAGGCTCACCGCGCGCCGGCGGGGCACCGCGCGGGGAGGGGCCCGGCGGGTCTTCCCTAGGCTCGGGCCATGACGGTGCGGGTCTTTCTCCTCGACGACCACGAGATCGTCCGGCGGGGCGTGCGGGACCTCCTCGAGGCCGAGGACGACATCGAGGTGGTCGGTGAGGCCTCCAGCGCAGCGCAGGCCCTGCGCCTCCTCCCGGCGGTGATGCCCGACGTGGCGATCCTCGACGCGAGGCTCCCCGACGGCTCGGGGATCGACGTGTGCCGCGACGTCCGCTCCGCCCACCCGGAGATCGCGGCGCTGATCCTCACCTCCTACGACGACGACGACGCCCTGTTCGCCGCGATCATGGCGGGCGCCGCCGGGTACGTCCTCAAGCAGATCCGCTCGAACGCCCTCATCGACGCGGTGCGCCGCGTGGCCGCCGGAGGCTCCCTCCTGGACCCCGCGGTGACCGCCCGGGTGCTGGAGCGGGTGCGCACGGGCGCCCCGGAGGACCCGCGGATGGCCCGCCTGACGCCCAGCGAGCGCCAGGTGCTCGACGGGATCGCCGACGGGCTGACCAACCGCGCGATCGGCGAGCGGCTGTTCGTGGCCGAGAAGACCGTGAAGAACCACGTCACGTCGCTGCTCTCGAAGCTGGAGATGGAACGGCGCACCCAGGCCGCGGTGTTCGCGGCCCGCCTGCCCCGCAGCAGCTGACGCCGCCTCGGTGATCGCTCTGCTATACCCACCCCATGGGTGACGTCGCTCTTCTCTACGTCGGTGCCGCGCTCTTCCTCAACGGGATGGTGCTCCTCGGGAAGGTCGATGCGCGGGCCTCGGTGCCGCTGAACCTCTTCGTCGGCGGGCTCCAGGTGGTCACGCCGACCTACCTCATCGCCAGCTCGGGCGGGGACCGGGACCTGATCCTCGCGGCCTCGGGGCTCTACCTGTTCGGGTTCACGTACCTGTACGTGGCGCTCGGGCAGCTCATGCGCCTCGACGGCTCGGGGCTCGGCTGGTTCTCCCTGTTCGTCTCCGGCTGCGCGGTGGTCTACTCCGCGCTCTCCTTCGTGCGCACCGGAGATCCGGCGTTCGGGATGATCTGGCTCCAGTGGGCCTTCCTGTGGCTCCTGTTCTTCCTCACCCTGGCCCTCGGGAAGACCGAGCTGAACCGCTACACCGGCCTGGTGGCCGTCGTCCAGGGCATCAGCACGGCGGCGGTACCGGCCCTGCTCCTCATCACGGGGAGATGGGAGCAGTACCAGGTCCCCGCCGCCGTGGTGCTCGCCGTCGTGGGTGCGGCCTGCGTCGCCGGCCTGCACCCGGCGCTGATGCCCCGCTTCGCCCGGCCGCTCAGCGGTACCAGTCCGGCTCCCACACGTCCGGCAGCCGATCAGGGAGCACCTGCCGACCGCTGACGCCGTGCGGGATGAGCCGCTTCAGGTGCCCGCGCTCGCCCGGGGCCCAGGGCGAGACCCCGCTCGCCGCCGTCCTCGCCGCCAGCTCCGAGCGGTGCGCCTCGCCCACGTCCTCGACGAGGCCGCGCACCAGGACGCTCCAACCGGTGCGCAGCTCGCGGTCCACCGCGTCCACCTGGAAGGTCACGTTCGCGTGGTCCGCGGCCGACGAGACGGCGCCCGCGCCCATGCGCAGGACCACCACCTCACCGTCCATGGCGAAGTTCACCGGGACGATGACCGGGTACTCGTCGATCACCACCCCGAGACGCCCCACCACCTGGGTCGCGACCAGCGCCCAGCACTCCTCCGCGCTCAGCTCGTCGATCCGCTTGACTCCCTGCTCTGACACGTGTCCCACCTCTTCGCTCGACCAGCCCCCACCACAGCGCACCGGGGGACCGCCCACCCGGGGCGGAGGGGCCCGGCCCCTGGCCCCGGGGGGGGGGTGTCGCCGGCTGGCGCCCTTCGGCGCGGCGGGGGGTGACCTGTCGC
>JBBSRD010000151.1:0-7417 GCA_038243415.1 Actinomycetales bacterium
CGGCGTCGTGGCCCAGGGAGTCGTTGACGGCCGTGAAGTCGTCCCGGTCGATCATCACCAGCGCGCCGGCGCGCTCCGGCGATGCCAGCAGCGCGGCCAGCTCACCGCTCAGGGCGCGCCGGTTGGGCAGGCCGGTGAGGGTGTCGTGCAGCGCGTCATGGCTCAGGCGCTGGGCGGTGGCGCGGTGCTCGGTGGCGTCCTCGACCTGGACCACGCACAGCGCCGGGCGCAGGGCGCTGGCCGGGACGTGGGCGACGAGCAGGCGCACCCAGTGCGCCGCGCCGGCGGTGAGCAGGCGCACCTCACCATCGGTGCCCGCCACGGAGCCCGGGTCCAGCGCTGCGGCCAGCGCTGCGGCGTCGCCCGGGTGGACCAGGTCGCGCAGGCGCCGCCCCACCAGGGCCTTCGGGGTGCTCGCGCACCACCGGGCCAGGGTCGGGTTGACGCTGAGCAGCACACCGCCAGCGTCGATCAGCGCCGTGCCGGCCGGTGAGTGCTCCAAGGTCAGCGCCGAGATGCCCGCGGCCGGCTCGCCCAGGGCCACCTGGCGCCCGAGCACGACGCGCGCACCCAGGGCGATGACCACCACGGCCGTGGTGACCAGCACGACTGCGGCGCCCCCCAGGGCGATGGGGGCCGGCGTGGGGTGCAGCGCGCCGACCACGCCCAGCAGCGCGCCGAGCCCCAGCGCCGGGGCCAGGCCCCAGCGCAGCGGGACCTGGACGAGCACGAGCAGGGCGAGCAGGGACACCGAGAAGGACCCGGCCGGGGCGGCCGCGGTGACCGCGACCACGGCGGCCACGTCCACCGCGGCAACCACAGCCTCCGCGCCCGGCCACGGCTCGCGCCGCACCGCCACGGCGGCGACCACGAGGACCGAGACGAGCAGCCACGCCGCCACCACCGGCCCCGCCGGGCCGCTGATGCCCGTGTCCACCAGCCACACCAGCTGGACGACGACCACGATGGCGCGCACACCAGCGACCACCAGCGCCTGCTGCTGGGCGCTGCTCCAACGCTGCGTCATCCACGCTCCTTCAGGTGTCGTCGACCGCGACGGCGAATCATCCTCGTTCACCCAGTTTCGCCCACGCGCTCCCGGCCACCGTGCGTCACCCCTGACCACGGACAGGGAGGGATGCCGCCGCGCTAGGTCATACCGTCGTTCGGCGCCATCACGGCCAGGGGCTGGCCGCCGGCCACCGGGTCCAGGTGACCCAGGACGTGGGCACCGACAAGACCGCAACCCCCCACGAGCGGGCACGGCAGCCGGTCTCGCTGGCCGCGAACGCCGGGACACTGGTCCACGGCGTCGATCTCGACAGGAGACCTGCACGCCTCGGTCACCTGTCCCGCCGAGAGCGAGGAGGTCACCGAGGGGGGCTCGAGCGCCTGGAACGCGGGCTGCGACGCCCGCCGCGGGCACCGGCCCACCAGCCTCACACCGGTGCTCGATCGGCTCGACCGCGCGGTCCCTGAGCCCGACGCACCCCCGCGTCCGGCTCGGGCTCTCACAGAGTCATTGCGCCGTGGGCGGGTGGGAGAACGCCGCGCCGGTGGCGGCCGGTCGGCTCAGGATCAGGTCGAGCCGTCGCCGGTGACGGCGGCCACGACCTGGGCGGCGATCTCAGCCAGCTTGACGTTGGTGTGCTGGGAGGTGGTGGACAGCACCTCGAAGGCGTCCTGCGCGGTGATCCCGCGCTGGGCGATCAGCACGCCCTTGGCCTGCTCGATGCCCGCGCGCGAGGCCATCGCGGTGCTCAGCTGCGCCGAGGTGGCGCGTTCGGCGTCCATCGCGGCGGCGTTGGAGACCGCGACCGCGGCGTAGACGGCGAAGACGCGCGCGGTCCTGACCGTGGCCGCCATCGCCGCGGGGTCCGCCGCCCCGGGCTCGGCGCGGTAGACGTTCAGCGCCGCCGTGCTCGCCCCAGCCACCGCCAGACCGATCGCCACCGCTGACCCGATCCCGTGATGGGCGGCCACGTCGGCGAAGCCGGGATAAGGCGCACTCGAGGTGGTGTCGGCCACCACCACCTCGGTGGTCGTCGCCGCGGCGTCCAAGCACGGGCCGAAGCCGGACTCGTACTGGCGCTCGTCCAGCGCCGCGGCGATCGCCCCGGTGAACCCCGCGCTGGAAGCGGTGCGCCCGCGCACCACCGTCACCGAGACCGCGGCCGCCCCGGGGATCGCGTGCTCGGCGATGTGCGCCAGGCGCTGGAGGACCAGGCCCAGCGGGGCGGTGTCCAACGCGATCGTGGCCAGCTCCCTCAGCACGACCACGTCCAGGTCCGCCGGCGCGAGGTCGACGGGATCCGCCGGCCCGGCGTCAGGCAGGACCAGAGAAGGACAGTCCATGGCACGCACCTCCTGAGCTGGAAGACCAGCGGCACCAGGCCGGTACCGCTGGAGTGAGGCCACCATCTCCACCACGAGAGGGTGCCGCGCCCGCACCGGCCAGCCGGCGCCCTCTGGGCGCGCCAGTCTCTGGCCGAGATGTACGCAGATCACCCACCGTAGTGGATCACGAGACGGTCGTGATCACCGCCGGCCCCGCGACAGCTGCCCCCCGGCCTCGCCCTGCGCCTGGCTCGGGACACGGCCGGCGAGGTCGACCACAGGGTGGGCCCGCCGATCCCTCAACGCCACCCCCACCGTTGCCCCGCGCCGTCCCTGGCTGGCGCAGGATCGTGGCCAGCACGGTGCGGTCGGCCGGGCGACCGCTGACGATCATGTCGGTGAAGGCCTCCTCGACCTCCCCGAGCGCGACGACGCTCCAGCAGGCGGGATTCTGTCCGTTATCCCGTGTCATAGAGCAGCAGGTCGGCGATGACCGGTCACAGCGGGCAGGTGGCCATGCGACCAGTGGCGCTGGTGCTGGCGGCGTCCAGGAGGTAGACCACTTCTGTGGATCTCACCCTCCTCCGTACCCCCGCCTGGCCTTGACCCGGCCTCAGCCCACCGACCTGGAGGAGCTGGAAGCGATGTGGTCAGACCCGAAGGTGTGGGAGCACTTCCCCTCGCTGCGCCACGCCGAGCGCGCGATGGGCGAGACGGCGCTGAGCAAGGGCGTCGAGGCGTGGGAGCGCGAAGGACTCGGTTGGTGGGTCGCCCGAGAGGCCGGCCCGGCCGAGGACGCCGGCGGCGCGCTGGTGGGCAACGGCGGCTGCAGTCTTCGCGAGGGCCTGGTGTGGAACCTCGGCTACCGCCTGGTGCGCTCGGCGTGGGGACGCGGCTACGCCCAGGAGATCATCACCGCCGCACGCTCGGCCGTCGCGGCCACCCACCCTGGCCTGGCGCGGACCAGACGCCGGCAACCCCGACTCAGGCGCGGTGCGCCTGCTCTACACCGACCGGCCCTTGGAGCCCGCGACGATCGAGGCGCTCACCCAGAACAGCTGCTGAGGCCGCCCCTGGTGCTGACAGGCTGCCCTGGTGCCTTCCAGCCCGTGGCCGATGCGCGTCGGCTCCCTGCTCCTGCGCGAAGCCCGCGTAGACGACGTCGAACCGTTGCTGTCGGTGCGCAACGACCCCGGCGTCAACCGCTTCATGCTGAACACCCACGTCGAGCCGGACGACTTCCGCCAGGAGCTGCTGAAGGCGCCGAGCGACGAGAGCGACTTCTCCTGCGTGGCCGAGCTCGACGGGCACGTCGTGGCGATGGGTCGCCTCGACCTCGAAGACGGCATGGGCCAGCCCGGGATGCCACAGCGCACCCAGGCCGACATCGGCTACATCGTCGACCCCGCCCACGCCGGGCGCGGGATCGCCAGCGCGCTGGCGCGCGGCCTGCTGGCTGCGGCCTTCGAGCACCTGGGCGTGCGGCGGGTCACTGCGGGGTGCAACGCCGACAACCCGGCCTCGGCGCGGGTGCTCGAGAAGGTGGGGATGCGCCGCGAGCAGCACGGGGTCCAGGACTCCTGGCACGCCGAGCTGGGCTGGGTCGACGGTTACACCTACGCCCTGCTCGCCCACGAGTGGCACGACCTGCACACCCCCGGGCTCGCATCGACCTGACGCCCACCGGTGGGCTCACGAGCTCGATCCGTGGCGATCGTGCGTACGGTTCCCCGCCATGGACTCCACATCACCCCAGCGCGCGGACGCAGGCGCCGACGCGGACGCGGACGTCGTGAGACCGCCGGTGGCCGGGCCGGTCCTGCGCGAGGGTGAGCCCGCGGCCGGGCCCTGGAGCGAGGTGACGGTGGAGTCCCTCCTCGCGCTGCTGGAGCGCTCCGCGGTGCCATCGGGGCGGCCCCGGGTCGTCGCCATCTCCGGGCGCGGCGGCAGCGGCAAGTCGACCCTGGTCGCCCGCCTGGCGCGCGCAGCGCCGCACAGCGCCGTCGTCTGCACCGACGACGTCGCCTGGCACCACTCCTTCTTCGACTGGAGCGACCTGCTCATCGACGGCGTCCTGCGCCCAGCGCGCCAGGGTCGGGCAGTCCACTACCGGCCCCCCACGTGGGACCAGCGCGGACGCACGGGCGCGATCGAGGTCCCCGCCGCCACGCGGTGGCTCTTCATCGAGGGCACCGGCGCCGCCCGGCGTGAGCTCGACGGTCTCCTCGACGCCATCGTGTGGGTGCAGTCCGACTACGACGAGGCCGAGCGCGGGGGCATCGCGCGCGACGTCGAACAAGGTGTCAACGGCGACCTGGAGCAGGCCACGGCGTTCTGGCACCAGTGGCAGGGCGAAGAGGTGGCTTTCATGGACGACCACCGGCCCTGGGAGCACGCCGACATCGTCGTCGCCGGCGTCGGCCTCCCGGCCGCTGGCGAAGACAGCGTCCTGATCGCCCCAGTCCCCGAAGCTGATTTGCCCCAACGCCTCTAGACCCCGGGGCAGAAGCGCGCATCAAGCCTGATCGGGGCCCTACCTGCACGCGTGTCGGCGCGGCGGCGTGGTCGGCGCCTGGGGTCTACCCCAGACGCCCAGGGAGGTAATAGTCAGGAAGCCGGCGGACCCTTGAAGCCACCAGGTGGTCAGCGTGCTAGGCCGGGGAAACGCCCTCGCTCATCGTGGCCCGGCCAGCGGTCAGGGAGAGCCGCATGGTCCGCTCCGAGTCCTTGATGACGTCGCTGCGCATGACCGCCTTCGTGGTGATCACGGGATCACGTGGTCGAGCCACGGCGGGCTGGCGCCATCCGCGCCATCGCAGGGGTCGACACCTTGACGAGCTTGCGCCCACGCACAACCTGCGTCACGACGTCAGCGTTGGTGGTGCGCCGTCCAGGATGCTGATGGTGCCGTCACTCTCCAGCACGATGGCCGCCACCCCGGACAGGTCGGTGCGCCCGCTGGTGCGGGCGGCCTGGCGCAGGTCGTTCTCGCTGACGCGGGCGGCGCGCATCGCCGCGGGCAAGAAGCCGTCGCGGTAGACCAAGGTGGGCTGGGACTTCACCAACGCCTGCACGCGGTGGCTGCGCGCCGAGAGCCACGCGACGATGTACTGCAAGGCGATCAGCAGCGCCATAGCCGTAATGCCCTCAGCGAGTGCCACGTCGGCGGAAAGCAGGATCGTGGACAGCGTCGAGCCCAGTGCGATGGTGACCACGAAGTCGAAGGCGCTGAGCTTGGCCAGGGTGCGCTTTCCCGAGGCCCGCAGCATCACCAGCACCGCGAGGTAGGCCACCACGCCCACGATCACCACCCGCAGGATCCCGGACCAGGCGTCGAAGAACACGGGCTTGGCGAAGTACCCGGACATCACCACGTCCACGTCAGAGCGACCGGGGGCGCGGCGGACAGGCGACCTGCGCAAGGGCGCGCCCGGAGCTGGCGATGGTGGGAGTCATCCGCCGAGTCCGGCGCGATCGACCTTGCGGTGAAAGCGCATCCCGGCCAGGCCGCCGAGGATCGCGAAGACCAGGGCGACGACGGCGACGATCACGGCGCTGATGATGGATCCGAGGGCGGCGTTGGAGGTGGAGATCGGGATGGAGGGCACACTGATCTGGGAGAGCAGCCCGGTCTGGGTGCCGGCGATCGCGGCGATCAGCGCCAGAATGATGGCCACGAGCACCGCCCACAGCCAGACCGCGATGCCCTGCTTGGCCCCGTTGAAGCGGGCCATGCGCCCGGCGACGTAGCCCCCGCAGAAGTAAGCGATCGCCAGGACCACCAGGGCCACGATCGCGCCCACGATCCCGGCGCTGGCCGGGTCGGCGGTGACGTCGGCGGCAGTGGTGCCGCGGGCGTTGGCGATAGCGGCGCCGATCCCAGCAAGGATGGCCAGGAGGACCACGGACATGCCGGTGGCGGCCAGCCACCCGAAGAACGCACAGGCGATCTTGATGCCGCCGAAGCGCTCCTTCTCCCGGTCCCGGCGGCTGAGCTCGTCGTGGTGCTCGGGCGGGGCGTCGCGGCGCTCGGGTCGCGGGCGCTCGTCCTCGCTGGCGCGCGGGCCGGTGTCCTCACCAGCGCGCGCGCTGGGACGCGAGGGCGGGTCGGTGGGGGTGGGCTGACCAGCGACGCTGCTCATGGGATGTCCTTCGTGTCGGGGGCGGGAGTGGTGTCGGCGCCCTCGCACGAAGGCGCCGGAGCATCAACGGGGGACTGCGCGGGCGACGGCACGCTGCCGCTGGTGCATGGCCGAACCCACGGTTGCCGTTCGCACTGTCTCAGCCGGCCCTTACAGCGTCAACTGCTGAGCGGAGCCCGGGACCCGCCCCCGCGCCGCAAGGCGGCGCCGTCGTCGTCGGCACGGGCAGTCGGCCGCGGTCCTCTCGCCGCGAGCAGGGCACCAGGACCCCGCAGGAGGAGCAGTGTCGTGATCCCGGCACGCTCCGATCCCGCGGACGAGAGACGAAGGAGAAGAAGCCGGGCTGTGGTACACCCCGTCGAGCCCGTCGACGCCGCGGCCCACAGCCCGTCACCCCAGGCCCGCGGCAGACCAGGATCCTCACGCACTCCTCCATGTCGATCAACACATCGTGACTCTCCTGTGACACTATTCGTCACGGTTCACCCTCGAAGAGGTGCAGAGTTTACGGCGTAAGCACCCTGATTGAGGAGACCGCCATGATCCGCGCCCGACGCACCTTCACGACCGCCCTCGCTGCCGCAGCCCTGGTTGCGCTCCCGCTCACCGCTTGCGGTGACACTGCCGCTGACACCGCCTCGAGCTCCGCCTCCTCCGCTGAGAGCTCCTCGCCCTCCACCGATGAGGGCGGCAGCGGGATCGGGGAGTCCGGCGAAGGCGGCGCAGCGGACAGCACGCTGGACAGCAAGGTCGGCCAGGACGTCTCCTTCATGGCCCAGGTCGAGAAGATGATCCCGCCAAACGCCCTGACCGTGGGCAGGGAGGAGATCGGGGAGAACCCGATCCTGGTCGTCGGCGCGGACCTGCCCAAAGACGTGAAGGTCGGCGACACCGTCCAGGTCCGCGGCACCGTGGCGAAGTTCGACCTCGTCGGCTTC
>JBBSRD010000152.1:0-7414 GCA_038243415.1 Actinomycetales bacterium
GACGGCGTGATGCCCGAGGACGACCCCGCGATGCACAAGGCCGTCCTCGCCTACGCCTCGGACTTCACCATGCTCGAGCCGGTCCTGCGCCGCCACGGCCTGCCGTGGTCGACCCCGGGCCTGCGGGCCGCCACGGTGGACCACGCCGTCTGGTACCACCGCCCCGTCCGCGTGGACGAGTGGCTGCTCTTCACCCAGTCCTCGCCCTCCGCGTCGGGTGCCCGCGGTCTCTCCCTGGGGCACTTCTTCAGCCGCGAGGGGGAGCTGGTGGCGACCGTCGCCCAGGAGGGCATGGTCCGCGTGCCCCCCACCGAGGGCTGAACCGCCTCGGGACGGATCACCGTCGAGGCGGTCCTCAGACGCGGAACTGCGCCGCGAGAGAGACCAGCTCGTCCGAGACCAGCGAGAGCTGCTCGGCCGCTTCGCGAGACTCCGCGACCGCGTCGGTCATGGCCGCCGCGGCGTCCGCGACACCGTCGATGTTCGCGGCGATGGTGCCCGATCCTGAGGCGGCCTGAGCCACGTTGCGGCTCATCTCGGTCGTCGTCGCGGTCTGCTCCTCCACCGCGGACGCGATCGTCGTCTGGTGGTCGTTGATGCGGGCGATGATGGCCGAGACCTCACCGATGGCGGTGACGGCGCTGGACGTGTCCGCCTGGATGGACTCGACGCGGCGCGAGATGTCCTCGGTGGCCCGAGCGGTCTCCTGAGCGAGCTCCTTGACCTCGCCGGCGACCACGGCGAAGCCCTTGCCGGCCTCGCCGGCGCGTGCTGCCTCGATGGTGGCGTTCAGGGCCAGGAGGTTCGTCTGCTCGGCGATGGACGTGATGGTCTTCACGACGTCCCCGATCTCGCGGGACGAGGCACCCAGCTTGGACACGGTGGCGTTCGTCGCGTCCGCGGCGCTCACGGCCTGCGCCGCGACCTGTGCTGCCTCGGTCGCGCTGGCGCCGATGGACCGGATGGACGCACCCATCTCGTCGCCGCCAGCAGCGACCGTCTCGACGTTCTGCGAGACCTCGCGCGCGGCGCTGGCGACGAGGGCCACCTGGGCGGAGGAGTCCTCCACGCGCTGCGCCACGAGGCTCGAGGCGCCGTCGATGCGTGCGCTGGTCGCCGTCAGGACCGCGGCGTTGGCGGCGACGGCGCTCAGGGCCTCGCCCAGGCGAGCCAGCGCGCTGTTCGCGTAGGGGCCCATCCGCCCGAGCCCGTCCTTCGACGCGCTGTCCAGGCGCTGGGTGAGGTCGCCGTCGGCGACCGCTGCGAAGACCCGGACCGCGTCGGCCATGGGCGCGGTGATGCTGCGGGTGATGCGCCACGCCACGACGGCGGCGACCGCCGCCGCGAGGCCGCACAGGAGGAGCATCGTGACGAGGAAGCGGTCACCGACGCTGCGGGCCGCCGCGGCCTCCTCCTGGTTCATCGACTCCTCGAGGTCGATGAGGGTGTTCACCGACGCGAGCCAGTCCACGAACATCGGCTTGGCCTCGTCGAGCAGGAGCGCCTTCGCCCGCGCTGCGTCACCGGCGGCCTGCAGGGCGACGACCTGCTCGATGAGCGGCATCCCTGCGGCCTCGACCTCCTGGATCCCGGCCATCGCGTCCTCCTCCTCCGCGGAGACCGCGGTGGGGTCGGAGAAGATCTTCGCCATCTTGACCGCGGACTCCTGGTACGCGGCGTCGAGGGAGGCGATGAGCTCGACCGAGGGCTGAGCCGCTGCCGGGGTGTCGGCGAGCACCACGTCGCGCAGGGCGATGGCGCGGTCGTGGACGCTCCCGCGGAAGTTGATGGCGTAGCGCTGCTTGACCGCGTTGACGTCGTTGACGATCGTCAGGCGGTCGTTGATCTCGGCGACACGGCTCACGCCGACCGCGGTGATGACGACCAGCGCCAGGATGATCACGAGGAAGCCCGACGCGATGCGGGTTCCGACGCTGAGGCGGGACAGGGACACGAAGAATCTCCGGGGCGAGCCCGCAGGTGGTTCCTCCAAGGCGTCCATGGTTCGTCGGCCCGATCGTCTCCCACCTTGAGCCGCGCCGCCCACGACCGCACCGCGCCGGTGGGGTGCGGTCGTGGGTGTGGGGGGCCGCCTCAGCCGCGGGTGAGGCGCCGGTGGGTCACGCGGTGCGGGCGCGCGGCGTCGACGCCGAGGCGCTCCACCTTGTTGTCCAGGTAGCCCTGGAAGTTCCCCTCGAACCAGTACCAGGCCGCGGGGTCCTCCTCGGTGCCCTCGTACGCCAGGATGTGCGTCGCGACCCGGTCGAGGAACCACCGGTCGTGGCTGATGACCACCGCGCACCCGGGGAACTCGAGCAGGGCGTCCTCGAGGTTGCTGAGCGTCTCCACGTCGAGGTCGTTGGTGGGCTCGTCGAGCAGCAGGAGGTTCCCGCCCTGCTTCAGGGTGAGCGCCAGGTTGAGCCGGTTGCGCTCCCCGCCGGAGAGCACCCCCGCCGGCTTCTGCTGGTCCGGGCCCTTGAACCCGAACGCCGAGACGTAGGCTCGCGAGGGCATCTCGGTGTTGCCGACCTTGATGTGGTCGAGCCCGTCGGAGACGACCTCCCACAGCGTCTTCGACGCGTCGATGCCGCCGCGCTCCTGGTCGACGTAGGAGATCTTCACGGTGTCGCCGATCTTGACCGAGCCACCCATCGGGTCCTCCATCCCGACGATGGTCTTGAACAGCGTGGTCTTGCCCACCCCGTTCGGGCCGATGATGCCGACGATGCCGTTGCGCGGCAGCGAGAAGGACAGGTCGTCGATGAGGATGCGGTCGCCGTAGCCCTGCCGGAGGTCGCGGGCCTCGATCACCTGGCTGCCCAGGCGGGGGCCGGGCGGGATCTGGATGGACTCGAAGTCCAGCTTGCGCGTGCGGTCGGCCTCGGCGGCCATCTCCTCGTAGCGGGCCAGACGCGAGCGCGACTTGGTCTGGCGCGCCCGGGCGCTCGAGCGCACCCACTCCAGCTCGTCCTTGAGGCGCTTGGCCATCTTGGCGTCCTTCTTGCCCGCCACCTTGAGGCGCTCGGCCTTCTTCTCCAGGTAGGTGGAGTAGTTGCCCTCGTAGGGGTAGAGGCGCCCGCGGTCCACCTCGGCGATCCACTGGGCGACGTGGTCGAGGAAGTACCGGTCGTGGGTCACCGCCAGGACGGCGCCCTCGTAGCTCTTGAGGTGCGCCTCCAGCCACTCGACGGACTCGGCGTCGAGGTGGTTGGTGGGCTCGTCGAGCAGGAGCAGGTCCGGCTTGGACAGCAGCAGCCGGCACAGGGCGACCCGGCGGCGCTCACCTCCGGAGAGCACGTCGACCCTGGCGTCCGGCGGCGGGCACTGGAGGGCGTCCATGGCCTGCTCCAGCTGGGAGTCCATGTCCCAGGCGTTGGAGTGGTCGAGGTCCTCCTGCAGGGTGCCCATCTCGGCCATGAGGGCGTCGAAGTCGGCGTCCGGGTCCTCGAAGAGCCCGGTGATCTCGTTGTAGCGGTCCATCTTGACCTTCAGCTCACCGAGGCCCTGCTGGACGTTCTCGAGGACCGTCTTGTCCTCGTCGAGGGGCGGCTCCTGCTGGAGCATCCCGACGGTGTAGCCCGGCGAGAGCTTGGCCTCGCCGTTGGACGGGGTGTCGAGCCCGGCCATGATCTTGAGGATCGTCGACTTCCCCGCCCCGTTGGGGCCCACCACCCCGATCTTCGCGCCGGGGTAGAACGACATCGTGACGTCGTCGAGGATGACCTTCTCGCCGTGCGCCTTGCGCGCTTTGTACATGGTGTAGATGAACTCAGGCATGACCCCCAGGGTAGGTCCGAGCGCGAGCCCAGGGCGGCGCCCGCCCCGCGCCTACCCTGTGGCGGTGCCAGCGCTCCCCGTCGACCCGCCAGCCCTGCTGCCCCTGAACGAGCTGCGCCGTGGTCTGCGCGCCGACTGCAGCGCCTGCGTGGGGCTGTGCTGCGTGGCCCCGGCGTTCACCGCCTCGGCGGACTTCGCCATCGACAAGCCCGCCGGCACGCCCTGCCCGAACCTCCGCGGCGACTCCTCGTGCGGGATCCACGACCGCCTGCGGCCCAGCGGGTTCCCCGGCTGCGCCACCTTCGACTGCTTCGGGGCGGGTCAGCAGACCGTGCAGGTCACCCACGGCGGCAGCGACTGGCGCGCCGGGCCCGAGGTCGCCGCGTCGATGTTCGCCAGCTTCACGGCCTTGCGCCAGCTCCACGAGCTGCTGTGGCACCTCGCCGAGGCCCTCACCCTCGCGCTGACCGACGACCTCCTGGAGGCCGTGGCCGCTGCCCGCAGCCGCGTCACCGCGCTGACCGCGCTGGCGCCCGACGAGCTCGCCCAGGTCGACGCCGCTCGCGAGCGGTACGCGGTCGGCCCCCTGCTGGAGCGGGTCTCGCTGCTCGCCCGCGCCGGGGAAGGGCTGGGCCCCGAGCACCGGGGCGACGACCTCATGGGCGCCAGGCTGCGCGGGGCGGACCTGCGGGGAGCCAGCCTGCGCGGCGCCTACCTCATCGGCGCCGACCTGCGCGGGGCGGACCTGCGTCGCGCGGACCTGCTGGGGACGGACCTGCGGGCGGCCGACGTGCGCGGAGCCCGCCTCGCGGGTGCGATCTTCCTCACTCAGCCCCAGCTGGACGCCGCCCGCGGCGACGGCGCGACGACGCTCCCCGAGGGCCTCCAGCGGCCCCGGCACTGGGCTGCCGGGACGACGACGGGTCGGCGCGCTCCACAGGGCGACTGACCTGAACGGTCGGTAGCCGACCGAATCGGTCGGTGAACGTTCTACAGTTCTCCGGTGCTCCGACCTACCCCCGACGAGATCGACGCCGCGATCCTCGACGCAGCCGCCGCCCTCTTCTCCCGTCACGGGGTCGCCGGCACCTCGCTGCAGGCCGTGGCGGGAGCCGTCGGCTACTCCAAGGCCGGCCTGCTCCACCACTTCGCGACCAAGGCGGCCCTGGCGGCCGCGGCGGTGGCGGCCTGCCGCAGCGCCGCGCACGACGTGGCGCAGAGCGTCGCCGACCTCCCGCCCGGACCACCGCGGGACCACGCCGCCCTCACCGTCCTCGCCGACCTCGCCCAGCGCCGCCCGGGGTTCGTCGCCCTCATGGTCGCCACCGCCGGCCCGCTGCGCGGCACCCCCGAGGCCGACGAGCTGGCGCCGGTCGCCGCGGACCTCTTCAGGGCCTTCTCCACCACCCCGCCGGTGCCCGGCACCGCCACCGACGACCGGCGCGCCGTGCGCGTCATCGGAGCGCTGGGCGCGCTCGCACTGACGTCCCTGGCCCTCGGAGGTCAGGTCGACGCCCCGACGCGCCGATACCTCGTGCAGACGAGCTACGACGCGCTGGGCCACCACGAGCCGCCCGGCCCCGCCCGCTCACCGACCACCACCCCCGTCACCACGACCCGCTTCGAGAAGGACGCCTGATGGCCACGCTCCTCCACCGCCTCGGCCTCGCCGCCGTCCGACGACGCCTGGTCGTCGTGCTCGCCTGGACCCTGGTGCTCCTCGCCGCCGGCGCCGGCGCGCTCGCCCTCAACGGCAAGACGGTCACCACGTTCAACGTGCCGGGGCAGGAGTCCTCCACCGCGCTGGACCTCCTCTCCGACCGCTTCGACCGGCCCGAGGGGGCGAGCGCCCAGGTCGTCCTGCAGGCCCCCGACGGCCAGACGATCAGCTCGCCGGAGCAGGTACAGGTCCTCGCCGGCGTCGTCGCCGAGCTGGGTGGGCTGCCCGGCGTGGTTGGTGCCAGCGACCCGCTGGACCCGGCCGCGCCCACCATCTCCCCCGACCAGAGGGCCGCGTACTCCACCGTCACCTACGAGGCCACCGCCCCCGACATCACCGAGACCGAGCGGGACGCGCTGCGCGGCGTCCTCGACGACGCCCGCGACGCCGGCCTCACCGCCGAGGTCACCGGCGAGGCCTCCGCCGAGCCCGTGCACGTGGGCGGCCCCGCCGAGGTCATCGGGGTGCTCGTGGCGCTCGCGGTCCTCGCGATCACCTTCGGCTCGCTCGTCACCGCCGGCATGAACCTGGCGACCGCGGTCATCGGCGTCGGCGTCGGCCTGCTCGGCATCGTCATGGTCTCGGGGCTCACCGAGCTCCAGTCGACGACGCCCATCCTCGCGGCGATGCTCGGCCTGGCGGTCGGCATCGACTACGCGCTGTTCATCATCACCCGACACCGCCAGGAGCTCCTGAGCGGTCGCAGCGTCCCCGACGCCATCGCCATGGCGGTCGGGACCGCCGGCTCTGCGGTGCTCGTCGCCGGCGGGACCGTGGTCATCGCGCTGGCAGCCCTGACCGTCGCCGGCATCCCCTTCCTCACGCAGATGGGTCTGGCGGCCGCCGGGACGGTCGTCATCGCCGTCCTCATCGCCGTCACGCTGGTCCCCGCGCTGCTGTCCTACCTCGGTGAGCGGGCCCTGCCCCGCAGGCTCCGCGCCGCCCGCCGTGGCGCCGTCGAGGCGCAGACGCAGACGAGCGGGCGCAGCGGTCTCGACCGCTGGGGCTCGATGGTCACCCGTCACCGCTGGCCGGCCGTGCTCATCGCGGTCGTGGCGCTGGTCGTGGTGGCGATCCCCGCCGCGTCCATGCGCACCTCGCTGGTCATCTCCCCGCCGGACGGCTCCACGCAGGCCAGGGCCGAGGCGCTCCTGGGCGAGCGCTTCGGGCCGGGCGTCACCGGCCCGCTCCTCGTCCTCGTCGACGGCGAGGGCGCGCCCGCCCGCGCCGCGCAGATCTCCGAGAGCGCCGCAGCGCTGGACGACGTGGCCCTGGCGACACCGCCCCAGCCGAACCCGGCCGGCACCGCGGCGCTCGTCACCGTCATCCCGGCGTCCTCCCCCGACAGCGCCGCCACGGAGGACCTCGTCACGGCGCTGCGCGCCGAGATCGCCGACACGGGCGACGACAGCAGCGCGGACGCCTACGTGACCGGCTCCACAGCCGTCAGCGTCGACGTGGCGGAGAGCCTCGACACCGCCCTCCCGCTGTACCTGCTGCTCGTGGTGGGACTGGCGCTGGTGCTGCTCGTGCTCCTGTTCCGCTCGATCCTCGTGCCCGTCGTCGGGGTGGTCGGCTTCCTGCTGACGATCGGCGCCGCCCTCGGTGCCACCACGGCGGTCTTCCAGTGGGGTTGGCTCGAAGGCGTGGTTCGGCCCGACTCCACCGGTCCGCTGCTGAGCCTGGCGCCGATCATCATCGTGGGCGTCCTGTTCGGTCTGGCCATGGACTACCAGATCTTCCTCGTCTCGCGGATGCACGAGGTCCACGCCAAGGGGCTCGACGCCCAGACCGCCATCACCACCGGGTTCCACCGCGCGGCCCCGGTCGTGGTGGCCGCCGCGGCCATCATGTTCTCGGTGTTCGCCGGCTTCGTGCCCACCGGTGACGCGCAGGTCAAGCCCTTCGCCTTCGGCC
>JBBSRD010000153.1:0-7394 GCA_038243415.1 Actinomycetales bacterium
GACGCCCTGGACCGCCTCAAGCTCAACGACGCGGCCCTGACCTACGAGCCGGAGACCTCCGTGGCCCTCGGCTTCGGGTACCGCTGCGGTTTCCTCGGCCTGCTGCACCTGGAGATCACCCGCGACCGCCTCGAGCGTGAGTTCGGGCTCGAGATGATCGCCACCGCGCCCTCCGTCGTCTACGAGGTACGCCTCGAGAGCGGCAAGGAGATCACCGTCACCAACCCCTCGGAGTATCCCGTCGGGAAGATCGCTGCGGTGAGCGAGCCGGTGGTCAAGGCCACGGTGCTGTGCCCGGCGGAGTTCATCGGCACCGTCATGGAGCTGTGCCAGACCCGGCGCGGTGAGCTGCAGGGCATGGACTACCTCTCCACCGAGCGCGTCGAGATGCGCTACCGCCTGCCCATGGCGGAGATCGTCTTCGACTTCTTCGACGCCCTGAAGTCCCGCACCCGCGGGTACGCGAGCTTCGACTACGACGTCGACGGGGAGCAGGAGGCCGACCTCGTCAAGGTCGACATCCTCCTGCAGGGGGAGATGGTCGACGCGTTCTCCGCGATCGTCCACCGCGACAAGTCCTACGCCTACGGGCTGATGATGGCGGGCAAGCTGCGCGAGCTCATCCCGCGCCAGCAGTTCGAGGTGCCGGTGCAGGCAGCCATCGGGGCGCGCGTCATCGCTCGCGAGACCGTCCGCGCCATCCGCAAGGACGTCCTCGCCAAGTGCTACGGCGGCGACATCACCCGCAAGCGCAAGCTCCTCGAGAAGCAGAAGGAGGGGAAGAAGCGCATGAAGATGGTGGGCCGGGTCGAGGTGCCCCAGGAGGCGTTCATCGCCGCGCTGAGCTCCGACGGGGCCGGCGGCACCGCCACCAAGGACGCCGCCAAGCGCTGATCGCCCCGACCACCCCGCGCCGAGGAGCCCCACCGCCGTGCCCGACCGTTCCTCCGGGGAGCCGACGCGCCCCTCCACCCTCACGGTGCTGCTGGCGCTCGCGTTCTGCGCAGGGGCGACCGACGCCTTTGCCTACCTGGCGCTCGGCGAGGTGTTCGTCGCCAACATGACGGGGAACCTCGTGCTCGTCGGCCTGCTCCCGCGCACGGGCTACACGGGCTTCCTGCCGAGCATCCTCGTGGCCGTCACGGGATTCGTCGTGGCCGCCTTCGTCGGGTTCTCCTCGGCCCGCGAGCGCCGCGGCGCCCCGTCGCCGGTGGGACCGCTCGCCCTGCTGGGAGCGGCGGGGCTGGCCCAGGTCGCCGTCACGATCGGGTGGGTCCTCGGTGACGGCCCGAGCCCGGGGTCGGCGCTGGCCGTGACGCTCGTCGGGCTCTCCGCGACGGCCATGGGCCTGCAGACGGTGGTGACCCGACGGATCGGCGCGGGGATGGGTGGCATGTCGACGACGTTCATCACAGGGATGCTCACCAACCTCGTCCGCGACGTCGCCGAGCGTGTGCCCGGCCACCGCACCGAGCGCCTCGTCGCTGTCCTCTCGTTGGTCGCCGGGGCCGTGGTGGGGTCCCTCGTGCTCTCCGCGGACCGCGCCTGGGCGCCGGTGCCGGCGGCGGCCGCGACGCTCGTGGCGCTGGTCGCGGCGCTCGCGCGCCATCGCACAGCCTGACGCCCCACCCCCGTCCGCCGTGGTGGCCGCCTCAGCCCAGGACCACCACGCGGTCGGCCCGGTCGCGGGTGGCGCCCACGATCACGGCGTTGAGCTGGTCGCTGCCGGTGGCCCTGCCCCGCGCGGCGTCGGCGTCGCGCCCGTGCTCCACGTGCCGGGCCGTGAGGCGGACGAGGCGGGCGGGCTCGTCGAGCTCGACGCACCAGACCGCGTCCAGGCAGGCCCTGGCGTCGGCGTAGTCGGCCAGGAGGTCGCGGTCGAGGTGCGGCGCCGCGGCCTCGTCGAGCAGCAGGTAGTTGCCCTCGGTCACGACGAGCGGCACGTCGGGGCCCACCGGGACCGCCGAGCCGATCGACTCCTCCAGGTGACGGTCGAACCGGGGGGCGTGCACCACCCGCGTCGCCCCTCGCAGCCGCGACAGCAGCGCGGCGTACCCCCCGGTGTCGAAGGTGTCCGGCGCGCCCTTCGCCTCGAGGCGGCCCATCGCCGTCAGCGTGGCGTCGGACAGGTGGAACCCGTCCATCGGCACCGCGACCGCCACGGAGGGCCCCAGGGCGTCGACGAGCGCCGCCGCGAGCGTCGACTTGCCGGCGCCGGGAGGGCCGGTGAGGCCCAGCACCCTCCGGCGGCCCGGGGTCGAGGCCGCGGCGAGAGCGGCGGCGGCCTCGACGAGCTCGGTCAGGGGGGTGGGCGACGGCGGCGGGAGGTGTGACACCAGGGCATCCAAGCGCAAGGATGGCGATCATGACGCCTCCCCGGAACCCGCCAGCGGCGAGCAGGGGAGAGGTGCTGGCGGTGTGCCGCACCCACGCGGTCCGGCCCGACGCCAACAGCCCGGGCTCCACCGGGATCGACAAGCGGTCGTGCCCGGGTCCCGTGCAGGTGGGCGCCCTCGGTGTCGAGGGGGACGTCATCCGTGACGTCCCCGACCACGGGGGGGTGGACAAGGCCCTGTACGCCTACGGCCAGGACGCCGCCGCCGCGTGGGGGGAGCGCCTGGGGACGCCGGTGCCGCTGGGCGGGTTCGGGGAGAACCTGCGCCTGACCGGCATCGACGTGGACGGCGCCGTCATCGGCGAGCGCTGGCAGGTGGGCGAGCAGGGCGTCGGCCCCGTGCTCGAAGTGGCCCAGCCCAGGATCCCGTGCCAGACGTTCGCGAGGTTCGTCCACGCGACGCTGGGGGAGTCTGAGGCGACCGCGCGGTGGGTCAGGCAGTTCACCGAGGTCGCCCTGCCCGGCGCCTACCTGAGGGTCGAGTCCGGCGGCGTCGTGGCGGCGGGGGACGCGGTCGAGGTGCTCTCCCGCCCCGCGCACGGGGTCAGCGTCGCCGGGTGGTTCACCGCCCAGCGCGCCGACGACGGACCCGACAGGGCTCGGGCCCTGCTCGACGCGAATGCGGCCGGTCAGCTCCGCCTGGCCGAGGACCTGCGTGACAGCGTCGAGAAGGTGCTCGCGCGCGGAGCCTGAGGGCCCGTCGACCGGTGGCCACGTCGGCCCTGGACGACCGCCGCGGCCAGCACCAGCTCCTGGCCGGAGCGGCCCTCGTAGCGGGCGGTGGTGTCCACGAAGCCTGCCTTCGCGTACGCCCGGAGGCCTCCCGCGTTGGCCTCGTCCACGCTGAGCACCACGAGGTCGCTCCCGGGCGCCACCTGACCGGCCAGCTCGCGCACGGCGCGGGCCCCCGCGCTCCCGTAGCCGTGGCCCTGGACGCCGGCGGCGATGCAGTAGCCGCGCAGCAGGATCGTCCGCTCCGGGCGGTCCAGGAGGTGGCTGAGGTACCCGCGGCGGTCCAGCACCCCGAACCCCACCACGTCGGGCCTCGGTGAGGTCTGGCGCGAACCGGGACCGCGACCGGCAGGCGTGCGCCCTCTGGTCTGGGCCCTGGACCGCACGATGGCGAACGGCAGGCGGTTCGCGTCGTCGACGGCGGGGGAGAGCGTCAGCGCCGGCGGGAGCACGAAGCGGTCCTGGCCCTCCGCGAGCGCCAACTCCTCCACGGCGGTGACCAGCGAGGCGGGGGAGCGGCGGGTCATCAGCACCAGGCTCACCGCCGGCGGCGCGAGGTCAGCCACCGACATCACCCCCACGCCGCCGACGATATCCCCCCCGACCCGTCAGGGGGGCGACCCGGGCGATCCCGGACGATCGGCCCGGACGATCGGCCCGGGCCATCGGTGCGGGCGCGCCAGCGCGCACACTGGTCGCGATGCCCTCCGCCCTGCCCCTCGCCGACCCCGCGCCCGCCGACGGCCTGCTGCCCGCCTCCGCGGCCGCCGGCAGCGAGCGCCGCGACCTGGGCGTGTACCTCCACGTCCCCTTCTGCGCCGTGCGCTGCGGCTACTGCGACTTCAACACCTACACCGCCGAGGAGCTCGGCCCCTCCGACCTCGTCGGGGCCTCGCGCGCCACGTTCGCGCGCGCCGCGGCCGCCGAGGTCGCATGGGCCGCCCGCGTCCTGGACGCGAGCGGGACCGCGCCCCGCCCCGCCTCGACGGTCTTCGTCGGCGGGGGCACCCCCACGCTGCTGCCCCCCGAGGACCTCGCGGCGATGCTCGGCGCCGTCCGCGAGCACCTCGGCCTCCTCGAGGGCGCCGAGGTCACCACGGAGGCCAACCCCGACTCGGTGAGCCCTGGCTCGCTCGCGGCGCTCGCGGGCGCCGGCTTCACGCGCGTGTCCTTCGGCATGCAGTCCGCGGTGCCCCACGTGCTCGCCACCCTCGAGCGCACCCACGACCCCGAGCGCGTGCCCCAGGCGGTCGCGTGGGCCCGCGACGCCGGCCTGACCGTGAGCCTGGACCTCATCTACGGCACCCCGGGGGAGAGCGCGCAGGACTGGCAGGCCTCCCTCGACGCGGCGCTGGCCTGTGAGCCGGACCACGTCTCGGCGTACGCCCTCGTCGTCGAGGACGGCACCGCGATGGCCGCGCGGGTGCGCCGGGGGCTGCTGCCGATGCCCGACGACGACGTGCTCGCCGCCCGCTACGAGGCCGCCGACGAGACGCTGGCCGCTGCCGGCTACGACTGGTACGAGGTCTCGAACTTCGCCCGCGGCGGCATCCGGGGCGTCGGGGCCTCGCGGCACAACCTGGCGTACTGGCGCGGCCAGGACTGGTGGGGCGTCGGCCCCGGGGCGCACAGCCACGTCGGCGGGGTGCGGTGGTGGAACGCCAAGCACCCCGCGGCCTACGCCCGGCGCCTCGCGGAGGGCGTCAGCCCGGCCGTCGGGCGCGAGAGCCTCGACGCGCCGGCCCGCGCGACGGAGGCCGTGATGCTCGGGGTGCGCCTGTCCGGCGGCCTCGACGCCGGGGTGCTCGACGACCCGGCGATCGGCGTCGACGTCCCCGCCGTCATCGCCTCCGTGGTCGCCGACGGGCTGGCAGACGCAGAGGCGGCCGCGGCGGGTCGTGTGGTGCTCACCCGGCGCGGCCGCCTGCTGGCCGACGGCGTGGTGCGCCGGCTCCTGGGCTGGTGAGGACTACCTCACCAGCCGCCAGTTGAAGGGGTAGCGGTAGTCGATCCCCTGGTTGGCCTTGACGGCGCCGATGATCTGGAAGACCGCGACGACGATGCCGGCGATGACCAGGACGGGGACGATGATGAAGAGCGCCAGGCCGAAGGTCAGCAGGCCCAGCACCACCCCGAGCACCACGGCGGCCGTGTAGACGATCGTGAAGAGGATCTGGAAGTTCAGCGCCTCCGCGGCCTGACGGCGCACGAACACGCCGCGGTCCTTGAGGACGAGGAAGATGACGAGCGGCCCGACCGCCCCCAGGAAGAGGCTGCCTCCGGTGGCGATGCCCAGCAGCGCTGCGACGAACGGGCTGAGGTGCGCGAGCATCCCCCACAGCCGCTGCTGGTCGGGAGCCATCTGGACGGTGCCGGTCAGAGGCTGGTCCGCCTGGCTGTAGGGCTGCTGCCCGTACTGAGGCTGTCCGTACTGAGGCTGCCCGTACGCTGACTGGTCCGCCTGAGGCTGCCCGTACGTCGGCTGTCCGTACTGCTGCTGCCCGTACTGCTGCTCGTCGTAGGTCGGCTGCTCACCCGTGGGCTGGCCGCCCTGCGGCCGGCCGTGAGCAGGCTGCTCGGTGGAGGGCTGCTCGTAGCGCGGCTGCTCCTGGTCACGGGGCTGCCCATAGGGAGGCCGCGCCCGGCCGGCGTCCGCCGTGTCGTCGGGCTCGTGGTGGTCGTGAGGACCTGAGGCTGTGGACATGGCCCCATCCTCTCCGACGCGCGGCGCCCCGGTCCATCCCGTGAGCCCCCCGCGCGCCCTGGTGCCAGCCCCCGTGACCCGGTCGCGCGTGGTGCGGCGGCGTCGAGGGCGCCGGCTCAGCGGTCCAGGGCGTCGCCGGTCACGAAGTCGATGAGGTGCTCGACCTTGCCGGACAGCTCCGCCTCGAGGTCGGCCATGGTGCTCACCGACCGCAGGATCCGCTTCCACCCCTGCGCGACGTCGGTCTGGCTCGCGTGCGCCCACCCCAGCCCCGCGAGCACGCCCTCCTTCCACGGCCGCCCGCGCGGCACCGCGGGCCACGCGTCGATCCCCACGGCGCGCGGCTTGACGGCCTGCCACACGTCGATGAACGGGTGACCCACCACCAGCACGTGCGCGGCGCTGCCGCGGGAGGCCGCCAAGGCCTCCTGGACCAGACGCGTCTCCTTGGTGCCGGTCACGAGGTGGTCCACGAGCACGCCCACCCGCCGGCCCGGGCCGGGCTCGAAGGCGCGCAGCTCGGCCGCGAGGTGGTCGACGCCCTCGATGCCCTCCACGACGACCCCCTCGACGCGCAGGTCGTCGCCCCAGACCTTCTCCACCAGCTCCGCGTCGTGCTTGCCCTCCACCCAGATGCGCGAGCCCCGCGCCACCCGGGCCCTGGCGCCGGCGACGGCCACCGAGCCCGACGCCGTGCGCCCGGGAGCCGCACCCGGACGGTCGCCCGCGCCGGGGCGCCCGCCCGCGCCGGCGCGGACGGCGGGCGCTCGCGGGGGCGGGAGGCGCACGGGCTCGCCCTCGAGCAGGAACCCCGGGCCGAGAGGAAAGGTGCGGGTGGCGCCGTGGCGGTCCTCGAGGACGACCACGTGCATCCCGCCGGAGCGCTCGGTGCGCACGATCGCGCCGACCCACCCGCTGCTGACCTCCTCGACGACGGCCCCGAGCTCGGCCACCGCGTCGACGGTGGTCTTGAGCCCCGGCCGCCTCCTCGGGCTGCCCGCCGCCAGCACGTCGTTGCCCCAGCCCCCGTACCGGTCCTCGCTCACCACGGGTGAAGGGTAGGCGGCGCGCCGGCGCGGGCCCGGTCGCCCGCGCGGGCGCCCCGGGCGCCGGGCGTACCCTGCTCGTTGGCACTCACAAGTCGTGAGTGCCAAGATCTCGAAGCCCGGAGGAGCGGGCCGGACGCCGAGCGAGGAGGAGCCCATGAACGAGGACCGCCGCCACGCGGTGCTGCGCGCCATCGTGGAGGACTACGTCGCTACCAAGGAGCCCGTCGGCTCCAAGGCGCTCGTCGACCGCCACGCGCTCGGGGTCTCTCCCGCCACCATCCGCAACGACATGGCGGCGCTGGAGGAGGACGGGCTCATCACCGCGCCCCACACCTCCGCGGGCCGGGTGCCCACCGACATGGGCTACCGGGTCTTCGTGGACGGGCTGAGCGGGATCCGTCCGCTCTCGACCCCGGAGCGCCGCGCCATCGACCGCCTCCTCGCCGAGAGCGCCAGCCTCGACCTCGACGACGTGCTCGACCGCACCGTCCGCCTCCTCGCCCAGCTGACCCAC
>JBBSRD010000154.1:0-7389 GCA_038243415.1 Actinomycetales bacterium
CTCGAAGAGGAACCCCTCCTGGGGCACCACCTGGACGCGGCGGTGCAGGCTCTCCTCGCGCAGCGCGCGGGCGTCCACGCCGGAGAGCAGCACGCGGCCGTCGTCGGGGTCGACGAGGCGGCAGATCAGACGGGTCAGCGTGGTTTTGCCGGACCCCGTCTCCCCCACGACGGCGACCGACGCGCCCGCTGGCACCCACAGGTCGACGTCGGCCAGGACCGTCGGGGCCCGCTGGTCGCTGCCGTCGGCGTCAGCTGCACCCGGGGCGGCGCGGTCGCCGGCGCCGATCGCCTCCGCGCGCGGGTAGTGGAAGCTCACCCCCTCCAGGCGCACCGAGACCGGGCCGGGCGGCAGGTCCACCCCACCCGGCCCGGGGTCGGCGACGGCCACGGGGGTGTCGAGCACGGCGATGACCCGGCGCCAGCCCGCGAGGGCGTTCTGCAGCTCGTTGAGGGTCTCGGTCAGGACCAGGACCGGCTGGGTGACGAGGTTGGTGATGAAGAGGAACGCCAGGAGCCGCCCCAGGGTGATGTCGCCGGCGAGGCCCAGCAGCGTGCCTCCGACGACCACCGCGCAGGTGACCAGGCCGTTCGTGGCCAGGCCCACCCCCGACGTGGTGGCGGTCGCGACCTGGGCGCGCGTCGCGGAGCGCCGGTGGTCCTCCACGCTGGCGTCCAGGCGGCGCCACGTGCGCTCGGCGGCGGCGTGGGCGCGGATGGTCTCGGCGCCGACGACGGCCTCGGAGACGCGGGCCAGCACGTCCCCGTAGCGGGTGCGCACCACGGCGTAGCGCCGGGCGACGCGCCGCTGCAGCGGCGTCAGCACGAGGAGCAGCGGGAGGTAGCAGGCGAGGACGAGCAGGGCGAGCTGCCACGAGAGCACCACCATGACGGTGACCGCGACGCCCAGCTGCCCGAGGGAGAGGAGCAGCACGAGCCCGCCGGTCTGCAGGAACGTGGAGATGGTGTCCACGTCGGTGGTCACCCGGGCCACGAGCGAGCCGCGGCGCTCGCCGTTCTGGGTGAGGACCGCGAGGCGGTGCACGTGGTCGAAGGCCCTGGTGCGCAGCGTGGCCAGGCCAGCCTCGGTGGCGCGGAAGACCCTGACGTTGACCCGGTAGCTCAGCAGCCCGGTGAGCAGCACCACGACCGCGGCCACCACCACGGTGACCACGACGCGGGCGACGTCGGGGCCGCCGTCGGCGTTGACGCCGCGGTCGATGGTCTGCTGGACGGCGAGGGGGACGGCCACCTTGCCGAGCGTGGTGATGGCCGCGAGCGCCAGCGTCAGGCGCAGCCCGACGACCATCTCGGGGGTGATGGACAGCGCCCGGCGCAGCGCGGCGCGCCGCCCGCCGGACCGGCGGGGCTCGGCGCCGTCGGGGCGGCGCTGCCCGGAGCGACGAGGCTCGGAGCGACGGTGCTGGGGCGTCGTCGCGGGCGCGCTCATCGGGCCACCGCCCGCTCGGCGGCGGCGCGGGCGTACGCGGTGACGAGCTCGCGATAGCCGGGGTCCCGCTCGGCGAGGTCCGCGGGGCTGCCCCGGTCCACCAGGGCGCCGCCCTCGAGGTGGACCACCTCGTCGGCGAGCGCGATGGTCGCGGGCCGGTAGGCGACCACGACGACGGTCGGCGCCTGCGCGCCCCCGGACGCGCTGCGCAGCGCGTCGAGCACCTGGCGCTCGACGGCAGGGTCCAGCGCCGAGGTGGCGTCGTCGAGGACGAGCAGGCGCGGGCGGCGCACCAGCGCCCTGGCGATGGCGAGGCGCTGGCGCTGGCCGCCGGACAGCGACGTGCCCCGCTCCCCCACCTGGGTGTCGAGCCCGCGGGGCAGTGCGGCGACGAAGGAGTCCGCGCTGGCAGAGCGCAGCGCGGCCCACACCGCGGCGTCGTCGACGCGGGCCTGGCCCTCGAGCCCCAGCGTGACGTTCTCGCGGACGGTGTCGTCGAAGACGAACACCTGCTGGGGCACCAGCGCCGCCGCGCCGGCGAGGGGCTCGTCGCGCAGCGCGGCGAGGTCCACGCCGTCGAGCAGGACCCGCCCGGAGGCGGGGTCGACCAGGCGCAGCAGCAGGCCGGCGAGCGTGGACTTCCCCGATCCGGTGCCGCCGACCACGGCCACGGTGGTGCCGGCGGCGACGTCGAGGGTCACCGCGTCGAGGGCGGGCGGCGCGCCGTCGCGCGCGGCGGGGTGGCGCACGGTCACCCTCTCCAGCGCGGCGGGCGCAGCGGCGCGTCGAGGACCTCGGCGAGGCGGGCGTGCCCGACGACGACCCGCGGGAGGTCGGAGAGCACCCAGCCGATGGCCCGGACCGGGAAGGCCAGCACGGTCAGCAGGTACGCCACCTGGACCACGTCCCCGGCCGTGGAGGTCCCCGCGGCGATGCGCGAGGCCCCGACGGCGAGCACCGCGAGGGTGCCGAGCGCCGGGAGGGCGTCGATGACGGCCTCGAAGGCGCCCCGGGTGGCGCCGGCGTCGGTGTTGGCACCGCGCAGGCGCTGCGCGGCGCCGGAGAAGCGGCGGTGCTCGACGTCGGCGCGGCCCAGGACCTTCACCACCAGCGCGCCCTCGAAGGACTCGTGGGCCACCGAGGCCACCTCGCCGCGCAGCGCCTGGGAGCGGGCGATGATCGGGGAGACCCTGCGGCGGTACAGCACCGACCCGGCGACCAGCAGCGGCACCACGGACAGCGCGACGGCGGCGAGCACCGGGTCCGCGGAGACCATGAACGCGGCGGAGGCGACCAGCATCACCACGGTGCCCACCGCGAGGGGCAGGGGCGCGAGGACCTGCCAGGTGGTGTCGACGTCGGAGCTGGCGTGGTTGAGCAGCTGCCCGGTGGAGCGCTGGCGGTGCCAGGCCAGCGGGAGGTCGAGGTAGCGCCGGGTCACCGCGCGCCGGTAGTGGGCCTGGACGCCGAACATGGCGACCCCCGCGGCGATGCGCCGGAAGAGCACCGCGACCACGGTCACGGCGAAGATCAGCGCGAGCAGCCCTCCGGCGCGCCACACGTCGCCGGCGGACGCGGTGGCGGCCGCTGCGGCCACCGCGTCGGGGCCGCTCGCCCCGCCCTCCCTCGCCGCGCTGGCGGCGGACAGCGCGGGGACCACGACCTGGGAGGTGGTGCGCCCGACCCACCAGCCGGTGGCGGCGGTCCCCAGCCCGTACACTGCGGAGGCCGCGACGGCCACGGCGAACGGGCCCCGGGCGTGCCGGACGCCCCGAGCGATGGTGGCGGCGGCCGCGGAGAAGGATCCAGGTCTCTCGTCGGGCACTACCTCATGGTCTCACCGGGGTGCGACGACGCACGGCGACCGACGACGATGGACCCATGCCCACCACCCCTGGACCCGACCGCACCGAGATGGCCGACGCGCTCGCCGCGGTCAGCCCCGACGCCCCGACGCTCTGCGAGGGCTGGGACGCCCGCGACCTCGCCATCCACCTGGTGCTGCGCGACGGCCGCCCCGACGTCCTGGTCGGCGAGCTCGCCGGCAAGGCGCTCCCGGCGGTCGGGCGCCGCGCGGCCAAGGTGCGGGCCCGGCTGGAGGCGATGCCGTGGGAGGAGCTCGTCAGCGAGGTGCGCGGCGGCCCGCCGCCGTGGTCGCCGACCCGGGTGCCCGCGATCGAGGCCCAGGTCAACGGCACGGAGTTCTACGTCCACGCCCAGGACGTCGTGCGGGCCCAGCCCGGCTTCGTGGCCGACGACCTGCCCCCGCTGCGCGACGGCCAGCGTGAGCGGCTGTGGCGCGCGCTGAAGCTCTTCCCGCTGCGCTACGGCAGGTCCACCGTGGGGGTCGTCCGCCAGGTCCCGTCCGGGGAGTCGGCCGTGGTGCGCGGCGGCGCCCGGTCCGTCACGCTGCGCGGCCAGCCGGAGGAGCTGCTGCTGCACGGCTTCGGGCGCCGGTCAAAAGCTCTGGTCGAGGTGCTCGGGGACCCCGACGCCGTGGCGGCGTTCGAGCAGGCCTACCCCTCGGGCCGTCCCTCCTGAGAGACCGGGGCCGAGGTCCCGCGCGCCGGCCGCTCAGCGCACGGGGTGGCCGGCGGCTGCCAGGGCGCCCTTGACGTCGCCGACGGTCAGGGTCCCGAAGTGGAACACCGAGGCGGCGAGCACCGCGTCGGCGCCGGCCGCGACGGCCGGCGGGAAGTGCTCGGCGGTCCCCGCGCCTCCGGAGGCGATGACGGGGATCCCCACGGCGGCGCGCACCGCGGCGATCATGGCGACGTCGAAGCCGTCCTTCGTGCCGTCGGCGTCCATGGAGTTCAGGAGGATCTCCCCCGCCCCCAGGCGGGCGACCTCCGCGGCCCACGCGACGACGTCGAGGCCGGTCCCGCGGCGCCCGCCGTGGGTGGTGACCTCCCAGCCCGAGGCGGTGGGCCCCGAGGCAGTGGGCCCCGAAGCGGCGAGCCCTGAGCCGGCGGGCACGCGGCGGGCGTCGAGGGAGACCACGAGGACCTGGGTGCCGAAGCGCTCGGCGATCTCGGCGACCAGCTGCGGGCGGGCGATGGCCGCGGTGTTGACCCCGACCTTGTCGGCGCCGGCGCGCAGCAGGGCGTCGACGTCGGCCACGGTGCGCACCCCGCCGCCGACGGTCAGCGGGATGAAGACCTGCTCGGCGGTCGCCCGCACCACGTCGTACGTGGTCCCGCGGTTCCCCGACGAGGCGGTGACGTCGAGGAAGACCAGCTCGTCGGCGCCCTGGGCGTCGTAGCGGCGGGCCAGCTCCACCGGGTCGCCGGCGTCGCGCAGGTCGCGGAAGTTGACGCCCTTGACCACCCGGCCGGCGTCGACGTCGAGGCAGGGGATCACGCGGACGGCCAGGCTCACGCGGCCCAGGGTAGGCGGGCTCTGAGCGGCTCAGACCTGACTAGGCTCCCCGTCGTGGACGAGCGCACGGTCTTCACCAAGATCATCGACGGTGACGTCCCCGGCGAGAAGGTGTGGTCCGACGAGCGCGCGGTCGCGTTCCTCACCATCGAGCCGGTCACGGACGGGCACGCCCTCGTGGTGCCCCGCGAGCCGGTGGACCAGTTCATCGACGCCGACGACGCGCTGCTCGCCCACCTCTCCTCCGTCGCCGCGGCGGTGGGGCGCGCCCAGCGCGCCGCGTGGGGAGCCCCCCGGGTCGGGGTGGTCGTGGCGGGCTTCGAGGTCCCCCACCTCCACCTCCACGTGCTGCCGCTCTTCCACGAGGGGCAGGTCCGCCTCGACGCCGCCCGACGAGGGGTGCCGGCCGCGGAGATCGCCGCCGCCGCCGATCGGCTGCGGGCTGCGCTGCGGGACGCCGGGCACGGCGACCGCGTCGACGCGGGCTGAGCCCTGACCGGCCTCGCGGCAGGCGGTGGGCGCCCGGCCCCGGACCGCCTCGACCTCGCCGCCGCCGTCACCGCCGTGCTGGACCGGGCCGGCCCCGGCCACGGCCACGGGGCGATGCGAGTGATCGCGGTCGACGGGAGGAGCGGCTCGGGCAAGTCGACGCTGGCCGCCGCCCTCGTCGAGCGCCTGAGAGCCGCGGGGACCGACGTCGCCCTGCTCAGCATGGAGGGCCTCTACCGGGGCTGGGACGGCCTGGACGCCGGCGCCGCGCTGCTCGCCCGCGCGGTGCTGGTCCCCCTCGCCGCCGGCGACCCGGGGTCCTACGAGGCCTGGGACTGGCAGACCGACGGTCCGGGATCCCTGGTCGTGGTCGCGCCCGCGGACGTGCTGGTCATCGACGGTGTGGGCTCCGGCGCCGCGTCTGCTGAGGCCGCGCCGTCGACCCTCGTGTGGGTGAGCGCGCCGACGCCCCTGCGCAAGGCCCGCGCCCTGGCCCGCGACGGGGCGACCTACGCGCCCTACTGGGACGCCTGGGCGCAGACCGAGAGGGACCACCACGTCGCAGCGGGCACGCGCGAGCGTGCTGACGTGGTGGTCGAGCTCGCGTGAGGTCGTGGGTGGCGGCCGTCACTGGTCGGCGCTGTCGCCCTTCCCTGTCGTGTCGACCCTGCCGGTGACGCCGGTGTCAGGGTCGGGGCGGACCGTGCGCAGCGCCACCGTCGGCGGGGCCGCCTCGCGCCGCGGACCAGCCTGGGGAGAGGGGCGGTCGGCCCCGTGACCCCTGACGGTCGACGGATCGTCCTCGCCCGTCGACCACCCCTGCGCGTCCTCGTCGTCGCGACCGGCGGCCTCGTGCTCGCTCGGGCCGGAGAACTGGCGGGCCCGCTCCTCGGCCTCCGGGCTCCCGGTGAACAGGGAGTCCCCGCGCAGCCCCAGCCGCTTGCCGGTCGCGCTGACCACGGGGACCGGGGCCGAGGGGTCCCGGTGCTTCCTCTCCCCCGGCAGCTCCCACCCCGTCGGTGCGTCCACGGGCTCGGACCAGGTGATCGGGGCGATCGACGGGAGGTCGCCCTCGTCGGTGTTGACCTGGCGCACCCGCGGGAGGCCGGCGGGGTGGGCGACGAGCCAGCGGACGAGCGACTCGCGCACGTGGCACTTGAGGTCGAACACCGCGCCTGCGTCCGCTCCGGAGCAGAGCGCCCGCACCTGGACCACCGAGCCGGTGGCCTCGGTGACCTGGAGGACCCCGACGCGCCCGTCGTACAGGTCGTCCTCGGCCAGGACGCGGTGCAGCTCCTCGCGCATCGCGTCGATGTCGGTGCGCCAGTCCACGTCGATGAGCACCGCGCCGGTGAGCTCGCTGTCCTTGCGGGTCCAGTTCTCGAAAGGGGTGGTGGTGAAGTACGTCGAGGGCAGCACCAGGCGCCGCTCGTCCCACGTCCGCACGACGATGTAGGTGAGGGTGATCTCCTCCACGCGTCCGAACTGGGTCTCGACGATGACGACGTCCTCGACGCGAAGGGCGTCGGTGAACGCGAGCTGGAGACCGGCGAAGACGTTGCCGAGCGCGGACTGCGCCGCGAGACCGGCGACGATCGAGAGGAACCCCGCGGAGGCGAGGATCGTGGTGCCGACGTTCTTCACGCCGGGGATCGTGAGCAGCACGACGGCCACGGCGCACAGGGCGATGATGCCCACGACGAGGCGTCGCATGAAGGACGCCTGGGTGCGGACCCGCCGGGCATGGCGGGTGTCGTTGACGTCCACCCTGTAGCGACGGAGGATCTCGTCCTCCGCGACCATCACCGTCCCGACGAGCAGCCAAGCGACGGCGACGATGATGAGGACGCCGATGGCCCAGGTCACCGGGTCGAGCCAGGCGTTGATCCCCTGCGACACCGCGATGGCGATCCGCGTGGCGATGAGCACGAGCAGCGCCCGGAAGGGACGGCGGGTCCGGTGCGAGATCGTCTGGACGAGCGGGGACCGGCGCCCCGCCCGCTGGAGCACGACGCCGATGACGATCGCGACGAGGTAGGCGCCGAGGGCCGCGATACCGACCTGCGCGGCCAG
>JBBSRD010000155.1:0-7371 GCA_038243415.1 Actinomycetales bacterium
GCACGCGCCTGCACCCGATCACGCTCGGCACCTCGAAGCAGCTGGTGCCCGTCTACGACAAGCCGATGGTCTACTACCCGCTCTCCACGCTGATCCTCGCGGGCATCCGCGACGTCCTCATCATCACGACCCCCCACGACGCGACGGCGTTCGAGCGGCTGCTCGGCGACGGCTCGCAGTTCGGCATCGCCATCACCTACGCGGTACAGCCGCGCCCCGACGGCCTCGCGCAGGCCTTCGTCATCGGGCGGGAGTTCGTCGGCGACGACGACGTGGCCCTGATCCTCGGCGACAACATCTTCTACGGCCCCGGGCTGGGCTCGCGCCTCACCCGGTTCGACGGGCTGGAGGGGGGCGCGATCTTCGCGTACCGCGTCTCCAACCCCTCCGACTACGGCGTCGTGGAGTTCGACGGCGAGCGCCGCGCGGTCTCCCTGGAGGAGAAGCCGGCGCAGCCCCGTTCCTCCTACGCGGTGCCGGGTCTGTACTTCTACGACAACGAGGTGCTGGAGATCGCGGCGGGCTTGGCGCCCTCGCCCCGCGGCGAGCTGGAGATCACCGACGTCAACCGCCACTACCTGGAGCGCGGCCGGCTCGCCGTCGAGGTCCTCCCCCGCGGCACCGCGTGGCTGGACACCGGCACCACCGACTCCCTCCTCGACGCCGGGACGTACGTGCGCACGCTGCACCTGCGGACCGGGCTGATGCTCGGGGTCCCCGAGGAGGTGGCGTGGCGGCGCGGCTTCCTCAGCGACGACGAGCTCGTGGCCAGGGCGGAGCCGCTCGTGAGGTCCGGCTACGGGGACTACCTGCTGCGCCTGGTCGCCGCCGAGCGCGAGGTCCTCGGGTCCTGAGCGCCTGCCGGAGGTCTCGGGACCAAAGCACCATGACGCCGGCCTCGGCCTCATCTAGCGTGGAGTGATCATCCGCGACCAGAGGCGCCGATCATGAGGGCCGCCCGCTACCACGCCCAGCGCGACGTCCGCATCGAGGAGATCCCCGAGCCCGAGCTGAGGCCCGGCACGGTGGCGATCGACGTCGCGTGGTGCGGGATCTGCGGCACCGACCTCCACGAGTACCTCGAGGGGCCGATCTTCTTCCCCGCCAAGGGCTCGCCGCACCCGATCTCGGGCGAGGAGGCCCCCGTCACCCTGGGCCACGAGTTCTCCGGGACGATCACCGCGCTCGGCGAGGGCGTCGACGACCCGGAGGTCGGGCAGGGCGTCGTGGTGGAGCCGTACATCATCGGCGACGACGTCGAGGTGGGGCCGGGCCACGACGACCAGCTGTCCCCGGACATGAGCTTCATCGGTCTCGGTGGCCGCGGCGGCGGGCTGGCACCGAAGATCGTCGTCGAGCGCCGCTGGGTGCACCCCGTCGGCGACGTCCCGCTGGACCAGGCCGCGCTCATCGAGCCGCTGTCCGTGGGCCACCACGCCTTCGTGCGCAGCGGGGCCAAGGCCGGGGACGTGGCGATCGTCGGGGGCGCCGGCCCGATCGGGCTGCTCACCGCGGCGGTGCTCCAGGCGTCGGGGCTGACGGTCTCCGTCTCCGAGCTGAGCGCCGCGCGCAAGGCGATGGCCCGCGACACCGGCGTGGCCGACGACGTCTTCGACCCCCGCGAGGTCGACATGCCGACGCTGGTGCTCAAGGAGATCGACCTGCGCGGGACCATCGGCTACGCGAACGACCACGCGGCGACCATCGCGCTCGTCCAGGACGGGAAGATCGACCTCGCGCCGTTCATCACCGCGAGGATCGGGCTGGACGGGCTGGTGACCGAGGGCTTCGAGCAGCTCATCACGAACAACGAGCACCACGTCGAGATCCTCGTGGACCCGAACGCGAGCTGACCTCGTCAGCAGGAGAAGGGCCCGGCCCCGCTGTCGGCGGCGGCTAGGGTCGGGCCTTCGTCCAGCGTCTACAGGAGGACCACCAGCGTGAGCAAGCGGGCTCTGATCACCGGAATCACCGGGCAGGACGGCATGTACCTCGCCGAGCTGCTGCTCTCGGAGGGCTACGAGGTCTACGGCCTGGTGCGGGGGCAGAACAACCCCAAGCTGCCGATCCTGGCCGCCGAGCTGCCCGCCGTGAAGGTCCTCACCGGTGACCTCATGGACCTCTCCTCGCTCATGCGCGCCCTCCAGGCCTCGCAGCCGGACGAGATCTACAACCTCGGCGCCATCTCCTTCGTCGCGTACTCCTGGGAGAACGCCGCCGTCACCTCCGAGGTCACCGGCCTCGGGGTGCTCAACATGCTCGAGGCCACCCGCCTGCACGCCGGCTCCGACATCGGCAGGGTCCGCTTCTACCAGGCGTCGTCCTCCGAGATGTTCGGCAAGGTCCAGGACGTGCCGCAGAACGAGTCCACGCTGCTGTGGCCCCGCAGCCCGTACGGCGTGGCCAAGGTCTACGGCCACTACATGACCATCAACTACCGCGAGTCCTACGGGTTGCACGCCTCCTCGGGGATCCTGTTCAACCACGAGTCGCCGCGGCGCGGTCCGGAGTTCGTCACCCGCAAGATCAGCCAGGCCGTCGCCCGCATCAGCCTCGGCGTGCAGGACGACCTGGCGCTGGGCAACCTCGACGCCCGCCGCGACTGGGGCTACGCCGGCGACTACGTGCGCGCCATGTGGCTGATGCTCCAGCAGGACGTCGCGGACGACTACGTCATCAGCACCGGGGAGACCCACCCCATCCGCGAGTTCCTCGACCTCGCCTTCGCCCGCGTCGGCATCGACGACTGGAGCGACCTCGTGAGGGTCGACCCCGCGTTCTTCCGCCCCGCCGAGGTGGACCTGCTCATCGGCGACCCCACCAAGGCACGAGAGGTCCTGGGGTGGAGCCCGACGGTGGGCTTCCCCGAGCTGGTCGCGATGATGGTCGACCACGACCTCGCAGAGCAGAAGGCGCTGCTCGGGCGCAGCTCATGACCGCCGAACCCGCCACGAGGGGCCCCGCCCGCGCGCTGGTCACCGGCGTCACAGGCCAGGACGGCGGGTACCTCGCCGAGCTCCTGGCCGCCCAGGGCACCGTCGTGCACGGCACGATCCGTCCCGGCGGCGACCCCGAGTCCCCCGTCGCGCCCCACCTGGAGGCCCTCGGGGACTCACTGGTGCTCCACGAGACCGACCTCACCGACGCCGACGCGGTGACCGCGCTCGTCGGGTCGGTGGCTCCGGGCGAGGTCTACCACCTGGCGGCGCAGTCGTCCGTCGCGCGCTCCTGGTCGGACCCGGTGGGCACCGCCGTGCTCGACGCGGTCGCCCCCGCCGCGGTGCTGGCCGCCTGCGGCGCGATGAGCGCCGACGGCCACGACGTGCGGGTGCTCATCGCCTCCTCCGCAGAGATCTTCGCGGGCGCCACCTCCGCGCCGCAGGACGAGAGAACCCCCCTGTCCCCCACGAACCCCTACGGGGCGGCGAAGGCCCACGCGCACCTCCTCGCCGGGATCCACCGCTCGCGGGGCCTGCACGCGGTGGCTGCGGTGCTCTACCCCCACGAGTCGCCGCGCCGGCCGCACACCTTCGTCACCCGCAAGATCACCGCGACGATGGCGGCGATCGCCCGCGGGGACGTCGAGACGATCACGCTCGGCAACACCGCGGCCAAGCGGGACTGGGGCTGGGCTCCCGACGTGGTCGCGGGCATGGTGGCCGCCCTGCGCCACCGTGCCCCCCGGGACTACGTGCTGGCCACCGGCGTGGCGCACTCCGTCGAAGAGTTCGTGGCCGCGGCCGCGGCCCGTGCCGGGGTGGAGGACTGGCCGGAGCGGGTGCGGGTCGACCCGGCGCTCCTGCGCCCCACCGACGCCACCGAGCTGGTCGGGGACGCCAGCCGGGCGCGGGGCTCGCTGGGGTGGGCGCCGACGCGCAGCTTCGCGGAGGTCGTGGCCGCGATGGTGGACGCCGACCTGGACGAGCACGCCTGAGACCGTCTGACCGGTGCTCGCTCCCGCGCGGTGGTGCGGGGACGAGGGATGGTGCACCCGTCACACGACACGCCGAGCGGTCAGTGACAGGTGCACCATCCTGGAGGCCCGCACCTCTCTGCGGGCCGAGGAGCCGAGAGGCTCAGGTCCCCGGCGGCCAGGTGCGGACGACGGCGATGCCGTCGCGGCCGCCGCCGGCCCAGCGGCCGGTCACGGCCATGTCGCTGCGGACCCCGTAGTCGAAGAGGCGGTCCGCGCGCCCGGGCGTGATGGAGTCGCGCAGGTACCAGCGCCCGTCCTTCATCACCCCGGTGGAGTCCGCGCCGTCACCGTCCCAGTCACCCGTCACCGGGGTCGCCCCGGAGAAGCCGTACTGGTACGCCGCACCGGCCCGTCCCGCGTCGGCGGTGCCGCGCAGGAACCAGGTGCCGCTCGCGGTGTCGTGGACGCCGATGCCGTCGTGGCCCGAGCGGCTCCAGTCACCGGCGACCGGCACGGTGCCGCGGAAGCCGTACTGGAAGATCCGGTCGGCGTTGCCGTCGGTGGCGCTCTCCCGGAGATACCAGACGCCGGCGTCGGGCACGTACACCCCGATGCCGTCACGCCCGTCACCGTTCCAGTCCCCGCACACCGGCAGGGCGTTCGAGCCGCCGTAGCGGAAGGTCCGCGACGCCGGGCCCGAGGAGGCGTCGTCCCGGATGTTCCAGAGCCCGCCCGAGTAGACGGCGATGCCGTCACGGCCGTCCCCGTCGATGTCGCACGAGAGCGCCTGGCTCCCCGGGGAGCCGTAGTAGATGTCGTGGTTCGAGCTGCCCGGCGACGCGGAGTCGCGCGCCTCCCAGTGCTGCTCGCGCACGGAGGTGGCGATCCGGTTCGCCAGCGCCGGGAGGGTGGCGTACAGGTAGGCGCCGGGGCAGCTCGTGAACCCCGCGTCGCGGTGCCCGGAGAGGGTGGCGAAGGTGACCCTCGCCCCGGCCGCGTGCCGGGACTGACCGTAGCTCCCGGCGGAGACCAGCGTGGTCCTGCCGCGGGGGTCGATCTTCTCGATCGACATCTTCCAGCCGATGATCGCCGCGAGGGCGTCCGCGATGGCCGGGGTGGGGCGGGCGGTCTCGTAGTTGCCCAGGACCGAGACGCCCCAGCTGCCCGCGTTGAAGCCCGCGGCGTGAGCCCCGACGACGTTCTTGTCGAGGCCGCCGTAACGACCCTCGAAGATCTGGCCGTACTTGTCGACGAGGGCGTTGTACCCCACGTCGCACCATTTCTGGACCTGCGTGTGGTAATAGTAGATACCGCGCATGATGGACGCCGACTCGTCCTTGGAGTACACGTTGGTGCCCGCGGTGTGGTGGACGAAGACGCCCTGCACCTCCCGCGTGTAGTCCGGGGCGGTGCAGTTGCGGGTGCGCAGGCTCTCGTCCGCGCCCCACTGCCTCCGGCTGATGACGTTCGGCATGCCCACGGTCGCGGCGCTCGCGGTGGCGAGCGGCCCGCCCGGCTGACCCGGGTCGGCGTCGGCGATCTTCGGGTCGATGAGGTTGACCGCGAGGTCCGCGGAGGACGCCACGCCCGTGCCGGTGACGCGGACGTCCACGGCGTCGGCCCCGCCGGAGACCCACAGCGGCTCGGTGGCCACGGTGGCGCGCGCGCGGCGCCCCTCCTCGGTGCCGGCGTCGGGCCCGGCGTCCTCGACGCCGAGCTCCTCCCAGCCGGTCCAGCCGTCCTCGCTGCGCACGCGGACCTGCACGGTGGCGTCGCCGGAGCGCACCAGGCCGGCGTCGGTGGCCGAGTCCGGGTTCCACGAGACGCTGACCATGCGGAAGTCGTCGGTCTCCACGGCCCCCGTCGCGGCGACCTGGGGGGCGTCGGCGCCGGGCGCCGGCTCGGCCCTCGCCTGCGGGGTCGGGGCGACGACGGGGGCGACGACCTCGGGGGCGTCCTCGGCCTCCTCGACGCTCTGGCCGTCCTGGTCCGTGACGGCTCCGGGCGGCGGGGCCGCCGAGGGGTCGCTCACGCCCTGCTCAGTGACGGCGGGGACGTCGGGCACCGCCAGGACCTGTGCCTCCGGCTCGACGGGCACCGGCTCGGCGCTCGCCGACGGCAGGGCGGTGACGGGTGCGACGACGGCGCCGGCAGCGAGCACCGTGACGACGAGCGCGCGGGCCGCCAGCACCCGGGCGCTCGCGATCGCCCTGCTCGGGCGTCGGCGGGCGGGGGCGGTGGTTCTCGCTCGCGCTGAGCGATGGCGGGTTCGTGCCAGCACGTGGTTCTCCTCGGCAGGTCGGCACCCGTGCGGGTGCGTGGCAGTCATGGTCGGGGCCTCGAGGGCCCGGTAGCATCGTTTTGAGACAATTGGTCACTCACCGTCAGGTGGTGGACGGGCGGGGCGCCAGGGCGGTGAGGGTCGAGGTCCGTCACGGGACGGACACGCCCACACCGACGCCGGTGACGCCGTCGGCGCCCCACGTCCCGGGTATCGGCACGGACCCGGGCCCGCCGTAGTCGATCACCCGATCGGGTGCACCGGGCAGGAGCGAGTCGCGCAGGAGCCAGCGCCCGCCGTCGTAGACGCCGAGGGTGGTGCGCCCGCTGCCGTCCCAGTCACCGGGCACGGGCACCGCCCCGCGATAGCCGTACCGCACGCGCAGGTCGGGGGCCCCGCCGCTCGCCGACAGGCGCAGCAGCCAGGTCCCGGTGGCGGTGTCGTAGACGCCGACGTCGTCGCTCCCGTCGCTGTCCCAGTCCCCCACCACGGGGACGGCGGCCGACCAGCCGTACCGGAAGGTGGTCTCGGCGGGACCGGCGCTGGCGGTGTTCCGGAGGTACCAGGTGCCGCTCGACGGGTCGTAGGCGCCGATGCCGTCCTTGCCGTCCCCGTCCCAGTCCCCGCACACCGGGGCCGCGCGCTCACCGCCGAAGGAGAAGGTGGCGTCCGCCGTCCCCGGCGTGGCGGAGTGTCGGACGTACCAGGTCCCCCCCTTGACGACGGTGAGGCCGTCGCGCCCATCACCGTCGGTGTCGCACGCGAGCTTGGTGGAGACGTCGTCGCCGTACCGGGCGACCAGCTCGGGCGAGCCCGGCGTGGGGGTGGTCCGCAGCATCCACTCCGTCCTCGACGACGCCACCGGGCCGGGGACAGGGGCCGAGGGGGAGGCGGGGGTGAACCAGTCCGACCACAGGCCCAGCGCAGCGCGCACGCCGGCGCCGGTGGTGGTCACCTGACCGCGTGTGCCGTCCACGCGGACCGAGGTGACGCGGCCACCGTCGGCGCCGAGCCCGTTGCGGGCCAGCACCGTCATCGACCGGTACTCGCCGATTGCCGGGAAGGCGGCGGAGATGCGGGCCGTGGGCACGGCGAGGGTCCAGTCGTGGCGCGGCGCCCTCGAGTCGCCCTCGTCGGGCACCGCGGGGAACTGGCCGCCGGCGGTCCACCCCCC
>JBBSRD010000156.1:0-7320 GCA_038243415.1 Actinomycetales bacterium
CGTCGGGGTCGGCGCGGGCGGCGACGTCCAGCTCGCGCCCGATCCACCACGCCGCGTGGCTGGGTGCGGACGAGGCGACGCCGCCGGTGACGACGCGGACGGGCTCGAGCACCGCCGCCCGCAGGACCGTATCGGCGGCGACGAGAGCCAGGAGCTCGGAGCGCCGCTCGGGCAGCACCAGGTCGAGGTCGCGCACGAGCACCACGTCGGCGAGCGTCCCGCCGTCGGGGCAGGCCTCCTCCAGCCACTCCTCGCCCCCGTCGACGTCGAGCAGGGCGTCCGGCGGGTCGTCGGCGTCGACCTCGCCGAGGCGCAGCACCCCGAGCGTGGTGGCGACGCCCACCGCCTCCAGCACGGCGGCGCCCCACCGGTCGAGCACCTCGGCGGCCAGGGGGGCGACCTCGTGGGGGTCGAGCAGCCGCGCCGCCGCGGAGCCGGGGACCACGAGGCCGGCCGCGGGCCACGGCTCGCCGTCCTCGGCGGGGAGCAGCAGGTCGGCGAGCACCGGGAGGTCGCCGGGGCGCAGCTCGCCGTCGTCGATCGCGCGGGCCACGAGCGCCAGGACAGCCTGCGCGACGTCGTCGACGCCCGGTGCGTCGTCCTCGAGACCGCCAGCGTCCGGATCGTCCGCCGTGGCGATCACCCGGGCCACCGACGGGTCCTCCAGGACGGCGCGAGCGCTGGCGGGCACCGCGCCGAGGCGGACGAGGAGGTCGGTGACGTCGCCCTCCGCGACGGCGTGGGGGTCGACGGCGCGCAGCCCCCCGGTGGCGAGCACCGCGAGCGGACCGGCGAGCGGACCCTCGTCCGCGGCGGTTTCCGAGGGCGGGAGCAGCAGCCCGCGCGGGCCCCGCACGCCTGCGCCGCCGGCGAGCGGCACCGGGAGGAGCGCGAGCTGCTCACGCCCGGTCGGGTCCAGCGCGAACCCGGCCAGCGCCCTCGCCCAGCCGCGCCACGTCGCCGCGGCGGCGGTCAGCGGCATCGCGTCGACGACGTCGGCGACCGTGGTGGTGGTCGCGCCGAGGGCGGCCAGCAGCGCGCGGTGACGCAGCGGCGCGGCCACCAGCCCGCCGACGAGCGGGGCCAGCGGTGCGAGCGAGGACGGGTCGTCGGCGAGGGGCCCGTCGAGCACCACGGCGTCGCGGGGGCGCAGCAGCGGCTCACCGGCGACCTCGAGCGACCCCTCAGCGCTGCCTTCCGGAGCCCCCACCGGGGCCAGCAGCGCGGCGGCGGGCAGCAGGGCGAGCAGGCGCGCGCGCAGGTCGGCGTCGACCCCTCCGGACGGCAGGCCCGCCGGCACGAGGTCGAGGGCGTCCTCGCCGTCGGCGGCGCGCTCGGCCAGCAGGTCGGCGTAGGCGCTCGCGGCCTCGGCGAGGACGACCTCCACAGACGGCCCGGGGGCCAGGGCCCGCCGCGTGGCGTCGAGGGGCGCACCGACCACCAGCACGGCGGGCCAGGGCAGCGGCTCGTCGGTGGGCGTGGGCGCGAGGAGGACGCCGGGGACGCCGGCAACGCTCCCGCGGGGCAGCGCCCACGTGACCGACCAGCCGGCGCCGCGCGCGCGCTGGGCCTCCTCCACCGGCAGACCCGCCAGGTCCGCGGGAGCGAAGGAGCCGGTGCGCCGCAGGGTGCGCCACCGGGACCCGACGCCGTCGAGCACCCGCGGCGGCGCCTCCGGCACCTCGACGGTGATCCGGCCCAGCGCCGGCAGGGCGAGGAGCAGCGGGTCGCCCACGGCGTCCAGGGCCGCCAGCACCCGCTCGCGGGCCTCTGCGTCGCGCAGGGGCAGCACCACCGCGGTGTCGTAGCCCTGCGGCGGAGCCTCGTCGTCGGGCCAGGGGAGGCGCAGGACCGGCACGTCGTCGCTGCGGGCGCCGATCTCGGCCGCGAGGTCTGCCGAACCGGTCGCTGCGAGCGCCTCGCGGGTGCGGCGGCGCGAGAACACCACGCCCCCGTCGGTCGAGAGCACCCGCGGCTCGTCGCTCACGGCCAGGACGGCGGCGAACCCGACGCCGAAGCGTCCGACGGTGGTCGAGCCGCCAGGGTCGGTGGGACCGCCGGAGTCGGTGAGGCTGCCAGAACGCTTCGCCGACGCCCGCAGCGACGCGAGCGCCCGCACCCCCGCGGCGTCCAGGACGGCCCCGGTGTTGGCGGCGACCAGCGCACCGTGGCGCCCGGCGCCGTCGTCGAGGCGCAGCAGCAGGTCTCCGGGCACACCGGCGCGCACGGCCGCGTCGGCGGCGTTCTGCGCGAGCTCGACGACCACGCGGTCCCGGTAGGCACCGAGCGCGAGGTCGGCCTCGGCGTTGGCGTCCTCGCGGAACCGGTCGGTGCTCGCCGTCCAGGCGTCGAGGACGACGGAGCGCTGCGACGCCGTGCCGAGGGCGTCAGGCGGGTCGGCGACGGCGCCACCGCCCGCCGCGGGGTCGGTGCTGCTCACCGGGTCGGCGCTGCTCAGCCGGTGGGGTCCACCGGGGGCACGGCGCCGGCCACCGCGTCGGGCACCTGCTCACCGACCGACGCCGACGCCTCCTCGGCCGCCAGCTCCGGGCTCGAGCCCTGCTCGCGGGGTGAGTGACGGTCCAGGGAGACCGCCTCCACCGCGTCGTCGTCGACCAGCGGCGCCGGCAGCGGCTCCGGCTCGATCACCACGTCGGACTCGCTGTGCGCACCGCAGCCGTGGTCGCGGGCGACCACGCGGCCGTCGTCGGGCGACCAGTCGTTGGCGCACACCCCGAACACCGCGCGCAGCGCGCCGGCCAGCGGCACGAAGAACCCGCAGCTCGCGCACGGCGAGACCGGTGCGGCGCCCTTGCCCGGGACCGGGCCGGACGTCCCGCCGTACCAGCGCATGGCCGCGTCGCGGCGGCCCTCGGGGCTGAGGACCCGGGCGCGCCCGGTGCCGAGCTCCCACAGCGCGCTCGCGTCGGCGTCACCGGCGTCCTGCCCCTGAGCCGCTCCGTCAGGACCGGGCTCGCGGACGTCCAGGGACTCGTAGCCCTGGACGAGGCGCGCGTCGTCGTGCACGCGCGGCAGGGTGTCGGTGCGCCCGACGTCGCCGGGGCGCAGCCGCTGGGACCACGGCAGCCACTCGGGGGCGAGGACCGCCTGGTCGTCGGGCAGGAGCAGCGCCTCGGAGACCGTGGGGACCTTGGCGCGCGGGGCCCGCGCGAGGGTGACCGACCACACCCAGCCCCGGTATCCCGGCGCGGTGCAGGCGAAGTGGTGGACGACGACGCGCTCGCCGCCGTTCTGGTCGGCAGCGGACCCGAGGTGCTCGCCGACCTGGCCGGGCAGCGAGACGTCCTGCGCGGCGGACCGCGCGAGGTCGACGGCGGCCGCTCCGACAGCGTCCTTGACGACGCGCCGCGTGCGCGGGCGCGTGGTGGTGGCCATGGCGCCCTCAGCCCTCGAGGTCGTCGGCGACCTTGCGCAGCGCGCCAGCCACCCTGCTCGTCGACTGGCGGTCGGGGTACCGGCCCCGACGGAGCTGGCCGGACATCCCCTCGAGGACCTGCATGAGGTCCTCGATGATGCCCACCATGTCCTCGGCGGGCTTGCGCTGCGCCGCCGTGACCGAGTGGGACGGTCCGAGGACCTTCACCGCGAGGGCCTGCTTGCCCTTACGGCCGTCAGCGATCCCGAAGTCGACCTTCGTCCCGGGCTTGATGGTCTCGGTGCCCTCCGGCAGCGCGGACGCGTGCAGGAACACCTCGTCCCCGTCGTCGGATGCGAGGAACCCGAAACCCCGCTCGGCGTCATACCACTTGACCTTGCCTGTCGGCACTGCTCAACCCTCGACCGTCATCGAGCCCCACGACGCTCGCGGCGGCGGGGGGCGTGCTAGCTGCAGGTGGTGCTGCGCCGCCTCCGGCGCCCGTGGGCGCAGGAGGCAGCAGCATGAGCTTAGCGGCCGGAGCGCCGCCGCACGGCTGCGCACGTCACAGCCGGTGGCTCCGTGATCTTCGTGTCACCCACAGCGGCGAGGCTCGGGTCGAGGAGGGGCGCGCGAGCGGCCACACTGGAGGGGTGGCGACGACGACCGGGACCTCAGCGCGCACCCACCCCTCGACGGCCTCGCGCGTGCGCCGCCAGGCGGTCTTCGCCCTCGCGGTCGGCCAGCTGGTCGCCGCGGTGGCGCTCTCCAGCGCGGGCGGGCAGCCCGGCGGTCCCGGCGGGGTCGAGCTCCTCGTCCAGCCCGCGGGGTGGACGTTCTCCGTCTGGGGCCTGATCGTCGCGGGCTGCCTGGGCTACGGGCTCTACCAGCTCTTCTACCCGCGCGGCGACGCGGCGGCGTGCGCCGGTGCGGGGTGGCCGCTGGCCGGGGTGCAGGTCGGCTTCGTGCTCTGGCTCGTCCTCTCCGCGACCGCCCCGATCTGGACGACGGTGATCGTCCTCCTCGCGATGGTCGCCCTGCTCGCGATCGCCTACACCCGCGCCCTCGCGCAGCGCCGCTCGCTGCCCCTGCTGCCGCGGACCCTCCTGCTGGCCACGCTCGGCCTCTACACGGGGTGGGCGGCGGTGGCGCTGGTGCTCAACGTCGCGACGGCGCTGCTCGAGGCCGGGCTCCCCTCCACCGGTGGGGGCGCGACGGCGTGGCAGCTCGTCGCGCTCCTCGCCGTCGTCGCCGCCGGAGCCGCGGTGGTGCTGCGCTGGCGGGCACGGCTGTTCTCCACCGTCGCCGTCGTGTGGGCGCTCGTCGGCACCTCCGTCGGCACCGCCGGTCAGGGCGCGCCGCTGCTCGCCGGGCTGGCCGTCGCGGCGACGGTCGCGATGGTCGCGTTCGCGGTGTGGCTGCGCTGGAACGACCTCAAGACCCGCGCCGAGACCGCCCTCGTCCAGAGCGGTCGGGGCGGCGCGACCGTCACGGGCACGGTGGTCGACGCCGACGGGCGCCCGCAGGATCCCGCCGCCGGCGGGCCGCGGATGATCACGTGGACGAGCCGGCGGCGCTGAAGCCATGACCCCTCCCACGGCGACCGTCGTCACCTGCGTCCAGCTCGCGCCCGTCCTCGGCGACCTCGACGGCAACGTCTCCCGCGCCGCCGACGCCATCGACGCCGCGGTCCGCGCAGGCACCGACGTCGTGGTGCTCCCCGAGCTCTCCACCTCCGGCTACGTGTTCGACGGCGTCGACGAGGTCCGCGCCGTGGCCATCGCCCCGGACCACCCCGCGTTCACCACGTGGTCCCGCGCCGCCGGCAGCGCGGTGGTCGTGGCCGGCTTCGCCGAGGCGGGGCGCGGCGACGCCCTGTTCAACTCCGCGGTCGCCCTGGACGGCACCGGGGTGCTGGCGGTCTACCGCAAGGCGCACCTGTGGGACCGCGAGGGGCTCGTCTTCACCCCGGGCGACGCCGAGCCGCCCGTGGTCGAGACCGCGCACGGGCGCATCGGCGTGATGATCTGCTACGACCTGGAGTTCCCCGAGTGGGTGCGCACCGCCGCCCTCGCCGGCGCCGACCTGATCGCCGCGCCGACCAACTGGCCGCTCTGGCCGCGCCCGGACGGCGAGCGTCCCGGAGAGGTGCTCAACGTCATGGCTGCAGCGCGCCTCAACCGCCTCCCGATCGCCTGCGCCGACCGGTCCGGCGCCGAGCGTGGCCAGGAGTGGACCTGCGGCACGACGATCGTCGACGTCGACGGGTGGGTGGTCGCGACCACGAGCGAGATCGCGGGCAGCGCGAGCGCCACCCTGGACCTCCTGGCCTCGAGGGACAAGGCGCTCACCGAGCGCGCCGACGTCATGGCCGACCGTCGCCCCGAGCTGTACTCCGCCGTGGTGGGTCGCCCCGCGAGGATCCCTGGTGAGCGGTGAGCGCCACGGTTCCTCCAGCCACCCACCCCGCCCTCGTCGTCCGGACCGCCACCGACGCGGAGCTCGACGCCGCGGGCACCGTCGCGCAGGATGCTTTCGCCGACGACGGGATCGGCGAGGACGAGTACTCCAAGGTCATCGCCGACGCGCGCTCGCGGGCCGAGGTCGCCGAGGTCCTCGTCGCGCTGGACGGGCAGGACGGACCGGTGCTGGGCACGGTGACCTTCGCCTTGCGCTCGAGCCCCTTCGCCGACGTCGCGCGCCCCGGCGAGGCGGAGTTCCGGATGCTGGGGGTGCTCGAGACCGCGCGCGGACGGGGCGTCGGGGCGGCGCTCGTCGACGCGTGCGCGGCGCGCGCCCGGGCCTGCGGCGCCGACCACCTCGTGCTGTCCGTCCACGAGGACGCGACGAACGCCCACCGGCTCTACGAGAAGCTGGGGTTCGTCCGCGAGCCCGAGCGTGACTGGGACCCCGCCCCCGGCGTGCACCTGCTCCTCTGCTCCCTGGACCTGCGCGCACCGACGCCCTGATGGCCCGCTGGCCGGCCGTCGGGGTTGTGGTCGCGGCCCTGGTGCTCCTCGTCCTGTCGGTCATGGTCGCCGCCGGCGCCCCGCTGGTGGCTACCGTCGACGGCGCGCTCGAGCGCGGGGCGTACGGGCTCCGCTCCGCGGCGCTGACCACGGTCGCGGCGACGCTCACCGTGCTGGGCAGCGCCGTCGTCCTCGTCCCCCTCACCGCTCTCGTCGCGGTGGTGGGCCGCGTGGTCGCGCGGACCTGGCGCCCCGGGGCGGTCGTGGCGCTCGCGGGCGCGGGCTCGTACGTGAGCATGGAGCTGCTCAAGCAGGTGCTGCAGCGGCCGCGACCGACCGACCAGCTCGTCGGCGCCGCCGGGTGGTCGTTCCCCTCGGGGCACAGCACCGACGCGGCCGCGTGGTGGCTCACGGCGGCGGCCGCGGCGCTCTGGGTCGGCGGCGCCCGGTGGGTGCGGTGGCAGCGGGCACTCGTGGGGGTCGCTGCGGTGCTCGTCGCCGTGGTCGTCGGCGTGACGCGCGTCTACCTCGGCGTGCACCACCCCACCGACGTCCTCGCCGGCTGGTCGCTGGGGATCGTGTGGGCGTGGCTGATCGTGGTGACGCTGCTCGGGCGCTCTGTCGAACCTCCGGTTCGCGCGCCCTGAGAGCGTCTCTGACCTCTGCTCCTCGACGAAGGCTTCCTCGGCTGTCGAGCGTTATCGTCACTTTCTGATGCCTTCGCAGCGGACGGGTGGACCTGTCAGAACGTTGCTTCGCTGCCTGTCTCAGCGACCACGATCGGCTATTCTTTAGCACACGCATTCGACTCTGTGGAGGTGGCGCCGTGCACGGATCACCAGCAGGCGACGCAGGCGCCTCTGTGGTCGAGACGTGGCTGGCCCGCCGGCTCCGGGACGCGGTCGCGATCCCAGGCCGCCACGATCACGCACGGGGCGACCACTCGACGGACGGCCTCCTTCACGGCCTCGCTCC
>JBBSRD010000157.1:0-7316 GCA_038243415.1 Actinomycetales bacterium
GAGGCCTACCGCAAGTTGGCCGCTGCCACCTCCGAGGAGGACGTCGTCGGGGTCCGCGCCGAGCTCGTCGACCGCTACGGCGAGCCGGGCACCCAGGTGGAGAACCTCCTGGAGGTGGCGCGCTACCGGGTGCGCGCCCGCGCCCACGGGGTGACCGAGACGTCGGCCCAGGGCACCTTCGTGCGCTTCGCCCCCATCGAACTGCGCGAGAGCCAGGTGCTGCGCCTCCAGCGGCTGTACCCCGGCTCGCTGGTCAAGCCCGCGCTGCGCTCGGTCCTCGTGCCCAAGCCCAGCACCGCCCGCGTCGGCGGGCGCCCCCTGCGCGACGCCGAGGTGCTCGGCTGGGCCGCAGCGCTGCTCGACGCGGTCCTCGGCGAGACCGTGGCCGCTGCGTCGAAGGTCGTCGCCGCGGCCGGCTGAGCACCCAGCACCCACCACGCCCGGCTCCGGCGCGGGTCTACCGCTCCTGGATCCTCGCGAGGCGGTGGACCGGTTCCTTCGTGGCCGGGTAGAGGTCCCGGTAGACGGCGTACAGCTCGTCGTACAGGTCCCGGTGCTCCGGGTCGGGCACCACCACCGTGGCCGTCCGTGCCCAGTCGGTGTCCGGCGGGACCAGGCCGACCGCGATGGCTGCGAGCAGGGCGTCGCCGTAGCTGGCTCCGATCGTCGTCTCGCAGACGATCTGCTCCCTGCCCGTCACGTCGGACACGATCTGGGTCCACAGGCCTCCCTGGGTCCCGCCGCCCACGGCGACGAGCCGGCGGGGCGGCTCCACGTCGTGCTCGAAGAGCTCGAGGACGTGGCGGATCCCGAAGGCGATGCCCTCGTAGACCGCGCGGTACAGGTGGCCCCGGCCGTGGCGCAGCGTGAGCCCGGCGATCACCCCGCGCGCCGCGGGGTCGAAGATCGGCGTCCGTTCCCCCGCGAAGTAGGGGAGGACCACCAGGCCGTCGGAGCCCACGGGAACCTGCGCCGCCTCCTCGACCAGGTCGGCGAAGCTCGCGCCGCCGAACAGGTCGGCGAGCCACCCGGTGATGCTGCCCGAGGTGGCCAGGCCCGCGGCGAGGGTGTGCTGGCCGGGGACCACGCCGCTCGTCGTCCACAGGCCGGGCGTGGAGCGCAGCTCGGAGAGGACCTGCACGAAGAACATCGTGGAGCCGTACATGAGCATGAGGTCCCCTGGTTCCCTGACCCCGACGCTGAACGCCTCAGCCCAGGCGTCGATCGTCCCGGCGCACACCGGGGTCCCCTCCGCGAGGCCCGTCTGGGCCGCCGCCGCCGCGGTCACACGGCCGGCGATCTCCCCGGACCACGCCAGGCGGGGGAGCGGTGGGCCGGGCGCCACCCGCTCCACCCAGTCGACCGCCCAGTCCTGCGCGGCGACGTCGTACAGGGGGTCGTACTGGCTGGCCGTGTGGTGGTCCATGACGTGCTCGCCGGTGAGGCGTCCCACGAGGTAGGAGCTCGAGCCCCACCACCGCGCCGTCCTGGCCCACACCTCGGGCTCGTGCCGCTGGACCCACAGCATCTTGGGCCCGACGGCCTGGCTGGAGAGCTCCTTGCCGCAGCGCTCCATGATCGCGTCCGCGCCGAGCCGCTGGGTCAGCTCGACGATCTCCTCGCCGGCGCGGGTGTCGACCCCGTAGAGGATCGCCGGGCGCAACGGCTCCCCCTCCTCATCGGTGAGCACCAGCGCTGGCCCGACCCCCGAGATGCAGACCCCCGCGACGCGGCGACCGCCGGCCTTCTCCACGAGCTCCCGCGAGAGCGAGGCGACCTCCTCCCACCACACGGCGTCCGCGTCCACCTCGACCCACCCGGGGCGCGGCATCGACGTGCCGTGCGACCGGGTCGCGGAGGCGAGCACCTCGCCGGCCGGGGTGACGAGCACCGCCTTCGAGCTGCCCGTGCCCACGTCGATGCCGAGCACCAGCTGATCCATCCCCGCTGTCTACCCTGCCGTGGTCGCTGGCGAAAGCCTTGCGCCGGCGGGGAGCACTCCTGCGTCGCACCCGGCTACCCTCGATCCCGCACCGGCGGCGCCGCGCGTCACCGGTGCGCTCCCCCCAGACCACCACCCCCCAGGAGGCACCCCGTGGCCAGCATCGAGGCCGTCGGCGCTCGCGAGATCCTCGACTCTCGCGGAAACCCGACCATCGAGGTCGAGGTCGCTCTCGACGACGGCACCACGGCCCGCGCCGGCGTTCCCTCCGGCGCCTCCACCGGCAGGTTCGAGGCCGTGGAGCGCCGTGACGGCGACGCGGACCGCTACGGCGGCAAGGGCGTCGAGAGCGCCGTGGACGCCGTCATCGACCAGATCGCGCCCGAGCTCCTCGGTTTCGAGGCCTCTGAGCAGCGCCTCGTCGACCAGGCCATGATCGACCTGGACGGCACCGACGACAAGAGCGCGCTCGGCGCCAACGCCATCCTCGGGGTGTCGCTGGCCACCGCCCGCGCCGCCGCGGAGTCCGCCGGGCTGCCGCTCTTCCGCTACCTGGGCGGCCCCGGCGCCCACACCCTCCCCGTGCCGATGATGAACATCGTCAACGGCGGCTCCCACGCCGACTCCAACGTCGACGTCCAGGAGTTCATGATCGCCCCGATCGGCGCGGCGACGTTCCGCGAGGCCGTGCGCTGGGGCGCGGAGGTCTACCACAGCCTCAAGTCCGTCCTGAGGTCCGAGGGCCTGGCCACCGGCCTCGGCGACGAGGGCGGGTTCGCCCCCGACCTCTCCAGCAACCGCGCCGCCCTGGACCTCATCCTCCGTGCCATCGAGGGCGCCGGCTTCACGCCCGGCACCGACGTGGCGCTCGCGCTGGACGTCGCCGCGACCGAGTTCCACAGCGAGGCCGGCTACACGTTCGAGGGCGCCGCGCGCGACCGCGACTTCCTCATCGACTACTACGGCCAGCTGCTCTCGGACTACCCGCTGGTGTCCCTCGAGGACCCCCTCGAGGAGGACGACTGGGAGGGGTGGAGCGCCCTGACCGCCACCCTGGGCGACCGCGTGCAGATCGTCGGCGACGACCTCTTCGTGACGAACCCGCAGCGCATCGCCCGCGGCATCAAGACGCGCGCCGCCAACTCGCTGCTCGTCAAGGTCAACCAGATCGGCACGCTCACCGAGACGCTCGACGCGGTCTCCCTGGCGCACCGGGCCGGCTTCTCCACGATGATGAGCCACCGCTCGGGCGAGACGGAGGACACCACCATCGCCGACCTCTCGGTGGCCACCGACGGCGGCCAGCTGAAGTCCGGGGCGCCCGCGCGCTCCGAGCGCGTCGCCAAGTACAACCAGCTGCTCCGCATCGAGGAGGAGCTCGACGACGCCGCGCGCTACGCCGGCCGCGGTGCGTTCCCCCGCTTCGCCTGGGGCTCGTGACCCGTCGTGGCTGATCGCCCCCGGCGGCCGGCGCCGTCGGGGGCGGGCACCACGCCCCCGCCGCCTCGCGCCGGCTCCGCACCGCGCCGGCGCAGACCGGCGCGCGCGCGCTCGGGCCCCCGCGCGTTGCGCGCCGGCATCCTCGGTGCGCTCGTGGTCCTGTGCGTCCTGTCGGTGCTCGGGCCCCTCGGCACGTACGTGCGCGAGCAGTCCAACACCGCGGCCCTGCAGCGCAAGGTCGCTGCCGCCGGGGAGGAGAAGGAGCGCCTCGCCGGCGCCGTCAAGCGGTGGGACGACCCCTCGTTCGTCGGCGCCCAGGCCCGTGACCGCCTCCACTACGTGCTCCCCGGCGAGACCGGCTACGTGGTGCTCGACCTCCCCGACGAGCCCGACGACGACTCGTCCCCGACCGTGCCTGTCGACGATCGCGACGCCCTGGCCGAGGTGGGCGACGCCCCCACCGCCGGCCACGACGACGCCTGGTACGGCCGGCTGTGGACCTCGGTGGAAGCAGCGGGACAGCGATGAGCACGGACCGTCCCTCCGACCGGGAGACAGAGGTCAGCGTGGAGGACCTCGCCGCCGTCCGCGCCCAGCTGGGACGGGAGCCCCGCGGGGTGGCCGCCGTGGCGCACCGCTGTCCCTGCTCGCTGCCGGACGTGGTGGCCACCGAGCCGCGCCTGCCCACCGGCGCTCCTTTCCCGACCACCTTCTACCTCACGTGCCCCCGCGCCGCGTCCCTCGTCGGCACCCTGGAGTCCTCGGGGCTCATGGCCGAGATGAGCCGGCGGATCGCCGAGGACCCCGAGCTCGCCGCCGCCCAGCAGGGCGCCCACGAGGACTACCTCGCGCGGCGCGCGCTGCTGGGGGACGTGCCGGAGATCGCCGGCATCTCCGCCGGTGGGCTGCCCTCGCGGGTGAAGTGCCTCCACGCCCTGCTCGGCCACGCGCTGGCCGCCGGCCGCGGCGTGGACCCGCTGGGCGACGAGGTCGTCGACGTCCTCGGAGCGTGGTGGGAGCCCGGGCCGTGCGTGAGCCCAGAGGACCCCGAGGACGTCGAGACTGCCGAGGGCTGAGCGGCGCTCACCCACCCTCGGCTGGCTCAGCCCTCGAGGAGCGTGTCCGCGTACTGCTGCCACCAGGCGCCCGCGGCGGGGCCGCCGTTGCACTCCCCGTCGGAGTCGCCGGGCTGCTTGATCCACAGGAGCGCGTCGAGCAGCGGCTGCTCGGTCGCCGTCGTGGGCTCCTCCCCGAGGCGAGCCGTCATGGGGTTGCACCAGTCCCCGGCGGCCACGGCGGCGCCGTTCCGGGAGGTGTCGATGACGAAGTGCGTCTCGCCCCCCAGCTCCTCGGAGACGTCCGTGCCGTAGCCGATGCTGGTGTCGGTCGGTTCGAAGTTCGAGACGTTCAGCGCGAACCCCGCGGCGCGGTCCACCCCGGACTGCTTCAGCGCGGCCGCGAGCTTGGCGGTGTCGTCGACCCAGCTCGCGTTGCCGGCATCGACGTACACGCGGGCGTTCGGGGCCTTCGCGTAGGCCTCGACGGCCTCCTTGAGCATCGGGTACCGCTCCGTGGCCTCCTCGGAGCCCTCGCAGCCGACGAGGGCGTGGGCGATCGCGTCGGGCTCGAGGATCACCACGGCGGGGCGGTCCCCGATCCCGGCCACGAGCTCGCGCGTCCACTCCCGGTACTCGTCGGCCGAGGCCGCGCCGCCGCTGGAGTACTGCCCGCAGTCGCGCTCGGGCAGGTTGTAGGCGACGAGGACCGGCAGCTGCTCGGCGTCCTCGGCCGCGAGCGTGATCTCGCGGGCCTTGACCCGCGTGTCGTCCTCACCCCCGAGCCAGGTGGCGGTGGGCACCTTCGCGATGCTGGCGACCTGCCGGGCCGTCGCGCTCTCCCCGCGACCGTCCAACGCCTTCTCGGCGAGGGCAGCGGGGGAGGCGGGGTTCGCCCACAGCGTCTCGCCCTCCAGGGGATTGACCGGCGCCCCGCTGCAGGCGCTCAGCACGAGCCCCGCCGACACGGCGATCGCCGCCGCTGCGCCGAGGCGGCTCCTCCTCATCGGACCTGGACCCAGGTGGCTTCGGTGGGGACGCCGTCGGCGTCGACGCCGAAGAGCATGTACCAGCCCATGGGCACGATGCCTTCTTTCTCGGGGATGGAGACCTTCAGGGTGCCGGGGGTGGAGTCGGTGATGTCCAGGGCCACGGAGCGTTGTTCGGGGTCGACCTGGTGGGTGACCGCGGAGGGTCGGACCAGGCGTGCTGCGGTGATGTCGGCGGCGTCCTTGGACTTCAGCTCCACGGTGGTCCCGCGCTCCACAGCCTTCGGGCCGGTCAGGGGATCTGGTCGCTCGCCGCGGAAGAGGTAGGGGGGGGAGTAGATCTCCACGCGTTGTTCGAAGGTGCCGGGGGTCTTGCCCTCGGCGTCGCCGTACAACGGGTCCGAGCCCATCGTGAGGACCTGGCCGTTGGGCAGCAGGATGGCGTTGGCGTGGTAGTTGCGGCCCACGCGGGGGTCTGCTGCTGGGGTCAAGGTGTTGGTGGCGGGGTCGAAGATGTCGGCTTGGAGGACGTCGGAGTCGTGCTTGCCGCGGTAGTCCCGCGAGCCGCCGGTGATCAGGACGGTGTCGTCGGGCAGGGTGACCAGGTTGGGGTAGCGCCGGCGCTCGCGCAGGTCCGCCGCGGGGGTGAAGGTGGGCTCGGCTGCGGTGAGGTCGGCGACGTCGATGCGGGAGGTGGACTCATCGGAGTCCCCGACGCCGCCGCCGCCGACCACGGCGACCTTCTGGGACTGCGCGGGGGGCAGCAGCACCGAGGAGGCGTACTCGAGCATGTCGGGGTCGCGGATGCCGGGGGCGTCGGTGAAGGAGTTGTCCGAGAGGTTCCACAGTCCCGGGGTGCGGGCCTCTTCGGCGTTGCCGTACCCGCTGGTGGTGCCGGAGTAGAAGAGGTTGCCGTTGCCGGTGCGGTGCAGGCCGGGGTAGGTGGGGAAGTAGCGGGCGAGCTCGGGGGTCTCGAACCACTTGTCGGCGCTGACCTCGAAGGTCTCGTTCTGGCCGGTGAGGATCTTCCCGAACTCGTCCAGGCCGGAGACGGCCATGACGTTGCCGCCGTTGACCGAGGTCAGGGTGGGGTACCAGCGGGCGTGGTTCAGGCGCCCGGTGGCGCGGTAGGCCTGCTTGTCGATGTCGAAGACGTAGGAGGCGTCCAGGCCCTTGTAGTTCTGCTTGTCCAGGGTCATCTCGTCGGCGAGGGCGTAGACGTTCTTGGCGCGCGCGCCGGTGAGGTCGGCGATCTGGTACTGGGCGCCGCCGGTGACCACCGAGGGCTCGCCCTCCTCCATCGCCTGGGCCCACACCTGCGTCTGCGAGGGGGTGACGACCACGTCCAGGGGGTCGGAGACGTCCTTGCCGGCGGGCTTGACGGTGACGTCTTCGGTGATCTCGTACTTCTTGGCGTTGGCGCCGGTGACCAGGGTGCCGGCGCGGAGCACGAAGGGGGTGTCGTCGGGGGACTCGTTGGTGATGGTGATGGGTCCAGCGGCCTTGGTGACCTTGTCGGCGAGGACCTCGTAGCTCTTGGTGCCCCCGGCGATCAGGACGTCGCCGTTGGGCAGGAACGCGTGGCCGTTGCAGAACAGGTCTTCGGGGGTCTCGACCTTGGTGATCTTGTTGGTGGTGGGGTCCCAGAGCATGGTGGTAAAGGTCCCGGCCGCGAACTGCTTCGCGTCGTTGCCCGAGCCGGCGACGATCAGCACCTGACCGGTGCGCAGCAGCACGGAGTGGATGGCGTTGACCTTCACCTCGTCGGGAAAGGCCACCGTCTCCCAGTGGCCCTTCGCCGCCATGTAGTCCGCCCGCGAGGTCTCGTACGAGGTCAGCGCGTAGTCCACCCCCTGCGAGGCGGTCGGGTAGTTCACCGCAGCCACCAGA
>JBBSRD010000158.1:0-7310 GCA_038243415.1 Actinomycetales bacterium
CGGCCACGTGAGCGTGGTGGGCGCCGACGTCATGGACGGCCGGTACTCCCTGCGCGCCTCGGTGCGCCGCTCCGGCCTGGCGGCGAGCGCGGCCCGCGCCGGCGTCGCCACCCGGGTGGTGGGCTTCAGCTGGGGAGCCTCCCCGCGTCGGGCCGCCCGCCGGTCCCTGGCGCGCGCGGCTCACGGGGGCGTCCGGGTCTTCGCGCGCGAGGACCTGTCGGCGCAGCGCCTGTCCGGCGACGGCATCACCTCGGTGGAGCGCTCCGCCGACGTGGTCTTCTCCGCCACCACGAGCGACCCGTCGGCCGCCGAGGCGCTCCTGGGTCCTGCTGGCGACCGGCCGGTGGCGCTGGTCAACGTCAGCGGGCTGGTGGACGAGCGGGCGGACCTGCTGGCGGACCACGTCGAGATCGTCGATGCGCTGCGCCGCCGCGGCCTCGTGGTGGTGCTCCTGCCGCACGTGTGGCGCGAGCGGGGCGGCGACGCCGCGGCCTGCGCGGCGGTGATGACGCGGCTGGTGGCGACCGGCGGGGCGCGCGGGGTGGTCCTCGTCGAGGACGTGCTCTCCCCCGCGCAGGTGCGGGGGCTCGCAGCGCGGGCGTCGGTCACCGTCACCGGCCGGATGCACCTGGCGGTGATGTCGCTGATGGGGGGCGTCCCGGCGATCACCCTCGCCACGCAGGGGAAGGTCGAGGGGCTGATGGCCCTGGTGGGGACCCCGCAGCTGTGCGTGGAGCCCGCGCCGGGGTTCGCCCAGCACGCGGTGGCGCTGGTCGACGAGGTGCTGCCGGAGGGCTCAGCGGCGCGCGCCGCCATCGCCGGGTCGCTCGGCCGCGTCATCGACCTGGCGCGCCGCAACCTCGACGGCCTCCCGGGGGTCGTCGCTGCCCGGGACGGGTGCGTCCAGCAGTGATCACCCGACGGTGACGACGACGCCGTCAGGAGGTGCGGCTGCTGCCGGCGAGCGTCGCGACGGAGGGGGGTCCCCCGGGCGCGACCACGCGCGTGCTCGCCGCCTCGGCGACGGCGGCCCGGGTGAGGTCGCCCGGCTCGTCGGCCACGGTGGCGAGGTCGTGCTGGCGCAGGAGGTCTGCGATCTGCGTCTGGTGGTCGTCCACGTGCTCGCCGCGGTGGGCACGGCGCACGAGCACGACGGGCCGGATGCCCCAGTCGAGCAGCTGCATGACCGTGCCGACCCCGGCATGGGTGATGACCGCGTCGGCGCCTCGTGCGCACCGCTCGAACTCCTCACCGGACATCTCCCCGCAGACCCGCCCCGGGAGGTCCCGGTCGGCGGTGGCCCCGACCTGCCACACGGTGCTCGACGATGCGAGCCCGGTGTCGAGGACGGCGTCCACCGCGGCGTCGAAGCGGTACGGCTTGATGGTGCCGAGGGCCACGAAGAGGCTGGCCGGAGCGCCGTCAGCGTCGTCACCCCTCGGGTTCACGGTCGCGTCGGTCGCGTCGGCCGCGTCGGCCGCCGGCCCCGTCGCATAGCTGGAGAGCACGCTGTCGCGGTAGACCCAGCGCGAGGTCGACCAGGACCGGTGCTGGGTCTGGAGGGAGGCGAGGCGCAGCGCGGCGACGATCCGCCCGGTCATGGAGGGACCCTGCACCCGGGAGATGCTCTCGATGTACAGGCGCGGCACGCGCTTGAGCGTCGCGGCGAGGAACCCGGACACCGCGAGCGCCGCACCGGTGCTGACGGTGGCGTCGAAGGTCTCGCCGCGGGTGCTGCGCAGGATCATCCGCGTGGCGCGCAGGACCCCGCGCCAGTCGCGCGGCGAGACGTAGGGGACGGTGAGGACGCGTCGTCCCTCGAGAAGGGCGCGTGACTGCGGGGTGTCGAAGGTGACCCACAGCGAGTCGTCGCTGAGGCCCATCGACCCGGCCATGCGGTGGAGCTGGGCGAGGTGCCCGCCGGTGGACGCGACCATCAGGTGCTTCGGGGCGTCGCTCGGGTGGACGGGAGGGCCTTGCAGCATCTGGGTCGCTCCGCGCAGGGTGGGGACTCACCGTTGCCAGGGCTGACGCGGTGCGACGGTCAGGCTAGACCGTTCGGGGCATCTCGTCACGGTGTGTCCCTTATGGCTACCGGATTTTGGGACGCTGGACGCCTCGGGGCCGCACCACGGGACGACGGTCGCCGGGGACGGACCACGACACGCTGGCATTACCGGATAACCACGGACAGTTGCCGCAACGAGGCAGCATGTGGCCGGCTCACCGAGGGTGCGAACCAGGCCGAACCCTCACCGGAACCGCCCGTGGTCCGTGGTGGCGCCCCAGCCCGGCCGACCCGCGCGCCCCCGGAGGAGCACCCTCGTGCCATCACCCCTGACCCTCGCCCTGTCCGCCCTGTCGGTGCCGCTGCTCGTGGCCACCTCCCTGGTCGGGGGGGCCAGCACGAGCGAGGTCCTCAGCGCCCCCGCACCCGCCGCGAGCGCCCCTGCCAGCGTCTCGACGCCCTCCGCGGCGGGCGACCCCTTCCCGCTCACCACCTCGGGGACCGCCAGCGCGGCGCCGAAGGGCCCCCTCACGTGGGCGCCGCCCGCGCTGGAGGACCCGGAGGTGGTCACGCTGACGCAGAGGCGCCCGTTCCAGCGGCTGGACGACTCCAAGGACTACGTCGTCACGGTCGACGGCGGGAGGCTCACCCTGCGCCCGGACCAGAAGGCCGGCGTGCGGGGCGGCGACGACGTGGTCTGGATCGGCGGCGAGATCAACGCCCCCGGCAACCAGCGGCCCATCAAGCTCGACCGTCAGCGCGGGTCAGTGCACCTCGAGGGCGTGCACGTGACCGGCGGCGGGATGCGCGAGGGCATCAACCTCGACCAGCGCCACGGCGCCTCGGTCACCATCGAGAACGTGCTGGTGGACCCCGTGAGCGGAAACCGGGAGGGGCACCACGCCGACGTGCTGCAGACCTGGGCCGGACCGGGACGGCTGCGGGTCGACCGCCTCGAGGGCACGACGAACTACCAGGGGATCATGATCGACACGAAGGGCTTCGGGAACGCCACGGTCACCGGGTTCGACCTCCGGAACGTGGTCCTGCGCCACACCGGTCAGGGATACCAGGACATCGACCGCGGCTACCTCGTCCGGCGCACCGAGCGCAGCGGGGGCTGGCCGCTCAAGGCCGACAACGTCGTCCTCGTCCACCCCTCGAAGAACAAGGACCGCCTCGTCATGGGCCCCGGTGACTGGGCCGGGTTCACCGTCGCGCGCAGCGCCCCCAGCCCGCTGGTCGGAAACCCGGGCCAGGACTACGTCCCGGTCGGCTACGCCCGCTGAGGCGCCCGCCGGGCGAGGACCGTCCGGAGGCGGCGGGGCTCAGGCCCTGCCGCCTCCCAGGCGCTCGAGCTCCTCAGCCACCACCGAGTCGTCGAGCTTGGTGAAGATCGGCTTCGGCGGGGCCACGGGGGTCCCGGGCACCACGTCGGCCGGGCCCCACGCCGGGGCGTCCGAGTAGTCGCCGGTGATGACGGGATAGCTGCGCGAGGCGTCGTCGAGGTCGGTGACCTCGTCGATGCGCGGCATCGGCTGGAACGTCCCGGTCCCGCCCAGCGCCTGGTGGACCGCGGTGCTGCTGTGCGGCAGGAAGGGTGAGAGCAGCGTGTTGAGGTCGGTCACGGCCTGGGCCGCGACGTGCAGCACCGTGGCCATCCGCTCCCGGTCGCCGTCCTCGGCGCCCTTCGCCAGCTTCCAGGGCGCGGTGTCGGAGAGGTAGCGGTTGGCCTCGCTCGCCAGACGCATGGCCTCGGCCACCGCCTGCTTCTGGCGGTGCTCGGAGATCAGCCTCCCGACGCTCTCGAACCCGCCGCGCACCGTGGCGATCAGCGCGCGGTCCTCGTCGGTGAGCTCCCCCGGCTCCGGGATCGCGCCGAGGTTCTTGGCGATCATCGAGGCGGTGCGGTTCACGAGGTTGCCCCACGTGGAGACCAGCTCGTCGTTGGTGCGGCGCACCAGCTCCGTCCACGTGAAGTCCGCGTCCTGGTTCTCCGGCCCGGCGGCGGCGATGTAGTAGCGCAGCGCGTCCGGCTGGTAGCGGTCCAGGACGTCGCGGACGTAGATCACCACGCCGCGGGAGGAGGAGAACGTGCCGCCCTCCATCGTGCGGACCTCGCTGGAGACCACCTCGGGGGGCAGCGCCAGCTCCCCGAAGCGCCCCGGGGCGCCGCCGCGCTCGCCGCGGCCGTCGTAGGCGAGCAGCTCGGCGGGCCAGATCTGGGCGTGGAAGGTGATGTTGTCCTTGCCCATGAAGTAGCAGGACCGCACATCACGAGCAGAGCCCGGCACCGCCTCCTCCGCTCTTGCGGGGTTCCACCAGGCGCGCCACGCCTCCTCGTCCCCGGAGCGCCGCGCCCACTCGACGCTGGCGGAGAGGTAGCCGATCACCGCGTCGAACCAGACGTAGAGCCGCTTCGTGGGCAGGTCGCGCCAGCCGTCCAGCGGGACCTTGATGCCCCAGTCGATGTCGCGGGTCATCGCGCGCGGGCGCACGTCGGCCAGGAGGTTCTTCGAGAACCGCAGGACGTTGGGCCGCCACGAGCCCTCGGCCTCCCGTCCCTCCAGCCAGGTCCGCATCGCCCCGGCGAGCGCGGGCAGGTCGAGGAAGAAGTGCTGGCTCTCCACGAAGCGCGGGGTCTCGCCGTCGATGCGGCTGCGCGGGTCGATCAGGTCGACGGGGTCCAGCTGGTTCCCGCAGCTGTCGCACTGGTCCCCCCGCGCCGAGGCGTACCCGCAGATCGGGCAGGTGCCCTCGATGTAGCGGTCCGGCAGGGTGCGCCCGGTGCTCGGGGAGACCGCGCCCATCGTGGTCTGCTCGACGAGGTACCCGTTGGCGTGGGCGGTGGTGAACATCTCCTGGACCACCGCGTGGTGGTTCACGGTCGTGGTCCGCGTGTAGAGGTCATAGGAGAGACCCAGGCGCGTGAGGTCCTCGGCGATGAGGCGGTGGTTGCGGTCCACCAGGTCCGACGGGCTGAGGCCCTCGGCGTCGGCCTGCACGAGGATCGGGGTGCCGTGCTCGTCGCTCCCGGAGACCATGAGGACGTCGTGGCCGGCCATCCGGGCCCAGCGGCTGAACACGTCGGAGGGCACCCCGAAGCCCGCGACGTGCCCGATGTGGCGCGGACCGTTGGCGTACGGCCACGCCACCGCGGAGAGGACCGGGCCGGGGCTGCTCTGCGGGCCGGTGGCCTGCGACGACGTCATGGGGCCCGAGCGTAGGGCCAGCGCGCCCGCCCCCGGACGGCCGCGCCCGGACGGGTGGTCGCGGCGCCGTGGGGCGCGAGCGCGGGCTCCCGGGGCCGATGAGGCAGCGTGCAGACCCGTCCGACCGCCCCCGACGCGCCCCGGCGCCGCCCCGCCGCGCCGCTGCACCTCTCGGGCACGGCGCGCCCCGCGGGCGCGCTGGTGCTCGCGCTGTGCCTGCTCGGCGGCGTCACCGCTCCCGCGTGGGCGACCCCGGCCCCGGTCCAGCAGGGCGAGCGCGTCGTCGGCACCCTGCTGCGCGCAGAGGCCGCGCCGGCCGCCGACGGGCTGCCGGTCCACGGGCCCGACGACGAGCTCGCCTGGATCGAGGACGGCAGCGCGTCCGGCGTCCGCGTGGACGCCGCCGACGTCGAGGACGTGCCCAGCGGTGCCCGCGTGGAGGCCGTCGTGAGCGTCGCCGCCGACGACGGCGCGGGCCCCGACGCCGCAGGCCTCGCCCCGGCCCGCGAGGTGCTCGCCGCGGAGATCGTGGCGGCCCGGGCGAACGAGCGCTCGGTCCTGGCCGGCGTGCCCGCCACCGAGACGGCCGCAGTCGTCCCCGGCGGCGACCTGGCGGCCGCCATCACGCCGCGTCGCCACTCCGTCTCCGTGGTGATGGCGGTCCCCGCCGGCGCTCTGGAGGGGCCAGCGCGCCTCGCCGACGTGGTCGACACCGTGAACGGCCCCACGAACGACTTCTGGTCCTCGCAGACCGACGGCGCGGTCACCTTCGCGGTCACCGCGACGAGGGACACCGTGGACCTCGCGGCCTCCTGCGACGAGCCCCGCGCGCTGTGGCAGCAGGCCGCCGCCGCGGTGGGCTTCCGCGGCGGGGCCGACCAGCACCTGCTGGTCTACGTCGGTGACGAGGCCCCGGGGTGCTCGGCCGGTCTCGGCACCGTCGGCGGCGGGGTGAGCGCGGGAGGGAGCGCCTACGTCGCCGATGCCCAGCTGTCGATCGTCGCCCACGAGCTGGGCCACAACATGGGGCTGCGGCACTCCGGCAAGCTGCGTTGCCCGGGCACGGTCGAGGCGGCCAGCGGCTGCGAGACCGCGCAGTACGAGGACCGCTACGACGTCATGGGCGTGTCCTGGGGCCCGACCGGATCGCTCAACGCCGTCCAGGCCCACCGCCTCGGCGCCCTCGAGGGCGACCGCGGCGCCGACGTCCCCCCGGGCGGCGCCCGCTTCGCCCTGTCCCCCGTCGGCGCCGGAGCCGGCCCGAGAGCGGTCCGCCTCGCGGACTCCCGCGGCGCCACGTACTGGGTGGAGCTGCGCGAGCCGGTGGGCCGCGACGCCTTCCTGGCCTCGCGGCGGGAGAACCACGTCGGCCTGCAGGCCGGCGTGCTCGTGCGCGCCGAGCCCGGCGACCCGAACGAGCCCTCCCTGCTGCTCGACGCCAGCCCGTCGCCGAAGCAGGGCTGGAACCAGGACTTCGCCGCTGCCCTGGCCCCCGGGACGTCGATGCTGGTCGCCGGTGGCCGCTGGCGGATCACCGTGGACGGGCTCTCCGGCGAGGGCGCCGGTCGCCGCGCCGCGGTCACCATCAGTCCTGCCGCGCCGGGGGCGAGCACCTCTCCGGACGGCGCCCTGACCGGACGCCCCGACGCCGCCGCGCCGCCGAGCGTCCCGGACGCCCCGCCGACGCCTGCCCCAGGGCCCGTGCCCGCCCCGCCGTCCGCTGCCGAACCGTTCGTGCCCGCCGGCGCCGTCGCCCGCCGCGAGGGGGCCTCGCGCTACGGCACCGCCGTGGCCGTCTCCCGCGCCAGCCACCCCGGCACCGCCCCGACCGTGGTCGTGGCCTCGGGGGAGGCCTTCCCCGACGCGCTCGCCGCCGGACCGGTCGCCGCGAGCGCCGACGGACCGCTCCTCCTCGTCCCGCGGGACGGCACGCCCGAGCCCGGCGTGCTCGCCGAGCTGGCGCGCCTCGCCCCGCACGACGTGCTGCTCGCTGGCGGGCAGGACGCGGTGAGCGACGCCGTCGCCGCCCAGCTCGCCGCCGTGGCACCCGTGCGACGGGTGTCCGGCGGGGACCGCTTCGACACCGCGGC
>JBBSRD010000159.1:0-7303 GCA_038243415.1 Actinomycetales bacterium
CGAGGCTGTTCGGGAGCATGTGCTTGACGATGATGCGCAGGTTCGACGCGCCGCTCGCCTTCGCCGCCTCGACGAACTCCTTCTCCCTCAGACCGAGGAACTCCCCGCGCAGCAGCCGGGCGAGCTGCGTCCACACCAGCAGTCCCAGCGCGAGCGCCAGCGCCCAGATGCCGAGGTTGCCGAACCGTCGGCCCAGCACCGCGGCCACGAGGAGCACCGGCATGATGATCCCGACGTCGGTGACGCGCATGAGCACCGCGTCCACCCACCCGCGGTAGAAGCCGGCGACCGCCCCGATCGCCGTGCCCACGATCGTCGAGACGATGCCGACGACGAACGCGATGATGAGCGAGATCTGCGTGCCGCGCATGGTGAGGGCGAAGTAGTCGATCCCGATGTTGTCCTGCCCGAAGGGGTGCCGGCCCCACGCGAGCCCGTCCCCGTCGAGCCAGGGGACGAGGTCGAGGGTGGGCGCCCCGCCGTCGACCACGCCCCCCGGGCTGGGGGACCGGGTCGAGAGCGACCACCAGCCGGGGACCGGCCCGAACCCGATGGAGGAGAAGGCCAGGAGGACCACGAAGACGAGCAGGACCATGCCGGCGAGCGCCCCCCGGTGGCGGACGAAGCGCCGCCGCACCAGCTGGCCGGAGGTGCGCGCGACGACGTCGAGACCCTGGTCGTCGGCCCCCCTCTCGCGCTGGCCATCGGTCGCGTTCTTCGTCCTCGTCGTCTGGGTCATGACACCGTGATCCTCGGGTCGAGGTAGGAGTACAGGATGTCGGCGATGATGTTTCCGACGAGGATGGCGATCCCCGAGACCACGAAGAACGCCATGACGGGGTTCGGGTCGACTGCCTGGAGGCCCTGGACGAAGAGCTTGCCGAGGCCCACCCACCCGAAGACGGTCTCGGTGAGCACCGCGCCGCCGAGGATCGAGGCGACGTCGAGCGTCACCAGCGTCGTGACGGGGACCAGGGCGTTGCGCAGCGCGTGCCGGATGACCACGGAGCGCTCCGTCAGGCCCTTCGACCGCGCCGTGCGCACGTAGTCCGCGTTCATGGTCTCCAGCATCGACCCGCGCTGGAAGCGGGTGTAGAGGGCGAACGAGATGAGGATGAGGGTGAGCGAGGGCAGCACGAGGTGGGTCGTCGTGTCGAGGAAGGTGACCCAGAGGTTGCCGGAGAAGTTCGGGGTGTTGGACCCGATGGTGGCGATGGGCCGGCCGTTGACCGAGCGGCTGTAGGCGCTGAAGTAGACCAGCGCCCAGTCGACGAAGCCGAGCGCGGCGACCACCGCCCCGGAGCCCACCGCGACCCGCAGCGCCTGCGCACGGTCGATCCCGCCGATGAGGTAGCCGACGACGCCGCTGACCACGAGCGTGCCGAAGAACACCCCGAGGAGCAGGAGCCACGTCGGCTCGAGGAAGACCCCCGTCGCGAGGGTGACGAAGTACACGACGATGCCGACCGCCGCACCGGCGAGGCCCGCGTACAGCACGCGCCGACGGGCGAAGCCGGAGATCAGCGCGGTCAGCCCGACGGCGGCGCCCAGCCCCGCCACAACGATGGTGACGGGGCCCAGGGACGGGTCCTCGAACCACCGGTCCGCGGAGAGGAAGAGCAGGACGCCTGCGGTGACCAGGCCGGCGATCCCGAGCACCCCGAGCTTTCGCCGCGAGGTGCCGCCGATCAGCCCGGACCAGAAGAGCCCGGAGAGCAGCGACAGCCCGAGGACCCACGGCCAGGTGATGACGGGGTCGGTCAGCCAGGTGTTGAAGCGGATCGCGCCGTACTGCTTGAGCAGGATCGCCGCCCAGAAGATCGGGAGGGCGTAGAAGACGAACGAGGCGAAGGTGATGGTGTAGTCGAAGCCGGTGTACTGCCGCAGGGCCGAGAGCGTGCCCACGAGGACGCCGGTCACGATGGCCACCACGGTGGCCACGATGACGAGCCGCATCGTGGCCCCGATGGCGAGACCCAGCAGCGGGCCGACGTCCTGGCCCAGGACGTTGAAGCCGAAGGTGCCCTTCACGCCGGGGACCAGGAAGCCCGCCACCCCGAGCAGCCACTTCGCCCACCGGAGCGGGATGGGGTCGTCGAGGTCGAGCAGCTCGGTGCGGGCGGCGATCCGGTTCGCGCGGTCGGCCGCGTTGGGGATGCCGTAGAGGTCGGCCAGCGGGTTGCCGGACGACGCGGTGAGGAAGTACAGGACGAAGGTGGCGGCGAGGAACACGCCGAGCGAGATGAGCAGTCGTCGGACGACGAAGGCGATCACGCGGGCTCCTGAGGTGTCGTGGCTCCCGCGCGGCCCTTCGAGACGGCGGGGAGCCGGCTGGACCGACCCGGCCCGGCCGGCCCCGCCGAGGTGGCGGGGCCGGTCGGGGTGGTGACGTGGTGCCTCAGGACTTCGCGGGCTTCCAGGTCTGCATGTTCCAGGTCTGCTGGCTCTGCGCCGGCTGGAGCGACGGCCCCTCGATGTCCGAGGAGTGGGCCTCGATGCCGGGGAAGGTGAACAGCGGGATGGTGGCGACGTCGTCCCACAGGTTCGACTCGATCTGCGTGATGAGCTGCGTCTGCTCGTCGAGGTCGGTGGTCCGGTCGAGCTTCTGCGTCAGCTCGTCGACCTTCGGGTTGGAGTACTTGCCGTTGTTGTTCCCACCCTCGGTGACGTAGGTCGACGAGAGGCCGCTGACCAGGGGCGATCCTGCCCACGCGAAGAGCGCGACGTCGAAGTCACCAGAGGCCAGCCCGCCGCCGAAGAACTCCGCCTGCCCGGCGTCCTGGACGTCGAAGCCGGCCTCGTTGCACGAGTCGGCGATGAGCTTCACCGCGTCGGTGCGCCGCTGGTTCGGGGTCTGGTAGCCGATGCGGATCGGCGTGCCGGCTGCGCCCTTGGAGTCCAGGATCTGCTTGGCCTGGGCGACGTCGGGCGCGAACTGGTCCTGGTAGGCGTTCTTGACGACGTCGTCGTAGCCGTCCTGGAACTGCATCTTGTAGACGCTGTTGAGCAGCTTCGCCTTCTCGTTGACCGGCTTGATGAGCGTGTCGATGACCTGCTGGCGCGGGACGCACAGCGCGAAGGCCTTGCGCAGGTCGGCGTCGGCCATGACGCCGGCGAAGTTCGGGTCGAGGTGCTCGAAGGTGTACTCGTCGCCCTGGTCGATGACGACGCCGTCACCGACGGCCTTGAGCTGGTTGAGGATGTCCTGCGCCGGCTGGGGGGCCGCCACCTGGATCTCGCCGTTGGCGAGCGCCTGCGCCTGCTGCACGGCATCGATGACGCGGATGACGACCGTCTTGACGCCCGGGTCCTCGCCCCACCACTCGGGGTTGTGCTCCTCGGTGATCGACTGCCCCGCCTGCCAGGACTTCAGCCCGTACGGCCCTGCGGAGGGGAAGAGCTTCGGGTCGATCGTGCCGGGCTTGCCCACCCAACCGGTGTTCCAGAACTCCGCCGCCTTGTCGAGCGCGGCGGAGTCCTTGTCGGTGATGGCCGCGATGAGGTCCTTCACCCCGGCCTCCCGCTCGAGGACGTGCGCGGGGAGGATCTCCGTGGCACCGAACATCGCCCGCCAGTCGGCGAACGGCTCGTCGTAGGTGATGGTGAACTTCTTGTCGCCCGCCTCGCAGTCGGGCTGCTGCATCTGCTCGTACCCGGTGTTCGACGCCGGCGAGAACCCGGAGACGGCGTTGCCCTCCTCGTCCGTCTCCTCAGAGGTGAAGGTGCCGGACATGGCGATCCACGCCAGCTGGGCGTCCACGCAGTCGATGGGGGTGCCGTCGGACCACACCGCGTCCTTGTTGAACTCGTACTCCACGGTGAGCGGGTCGTCCTTGACCTTCTCGTAGGTGCCGAACTCCTTGTCGGGCCTCACCCCGCCGTCGGGGCCGTAGTCCCAGAAGCCGCGCAGCACCTGGTTGAGCACCACGGTGTTCTGCACCGCGTTCTGCGAGGCGGTGTTGTTGTTGTAGGAGTTGAACTCCACCTCGTGGGCGACGGTGATCGTCTGGTCCAGCGGGCCGTCCCCCGAGGCCTCGGCGCTGGAGCCGCCGCCGCCGCGCTCGCCTCCACCGCCGCCGCTGCAGCTGGCGAGCACCAGGGCTCCGGCCAGGATGGCACCGCCGACGGCGCCGGTCCTTCTCGTGATCACGATGGTCCTCCAGGTGGGGATCGTCCAGGTCGTGGGTCAGGTCCGGCGCCGCCTCAGCGCGGTCCGTCCCCGAACCGTAGGAGCGGGTGACGGACCGCGCCATCCCGTGAGCGCTTCGTGACGCAGTCGTGATGAGCGGAACCTGGCCGCGAGACTGGCGGAGCGGGCGGTCCAGCGGCAACACTGCGGTGATGGCCACCACTTCCACCACCACCGCGCGCGACGTCGCTGACGCCTACGTCGAGGCCCTCGTCGCCCTCGACCCGCTGACCTCGACGGCCCTGGGCTCCGTGGCGCACGAGGACCGCCTGCCGGACCTCTCCCCCGACGGCCAGGCGGCCCAGGACGAGCTCGCCCGCGCCACCCTCGCCGACCTGGACGCCGTCGAGGCGGTCGGCCGCCCCGAGGCGTCGGGCTCGGCCCTCGACGGCGACGGCCGGCGCTGCGCCCGCCTGCTCCGCGAGCGCCTCGAGGCCGCGCTGGCGCTCTCGGCGGCGGGCGAGCACCTGCGAGCGGTGCGCAACATCGGCTCCCCCGTCCACGCGGTGCGCTCTGCGTTCACGATGATGCCGACCCAGACCGACGACGACTGGGTGGCCCTCGCCCGGCGCCTGGCAGCGGTCCCTGACGCTCTCGCCGGCTGGACCGCCTCGCTGGAGGAGGGCTCGGAGCGCGGGCTGCTCGCGGCGCCGCTCCAGGTGGCCACCCTCGCCGACCAGCTGGGGCAGTGGTCGGGTCGGGGCACCTCCGACGGCGGCTGGTTCGCCTCGCTGGCAGCCCCCGGGCCGCAGGCGCTGCGCGCCGAGCTCGACGCGGGGGCGGCGTCCGCGACGGCGGCGGTCGACGCCGCGCGCACCTACCTGCTGGAGACCTACGCCCCCCGCGCGGAGGGCACGCCCGACGCGGTGGGGTCGCAGCGGTACGCCCTGTCCGCCCGCGACCAGACCGGCGCTGACCTGGACCTCGACGACGCCTACGCCTACGGCCTCGCCGAGGTGGAGCGCCTGGAGGGCGAGATGGCCCGCGAGGCGGAGCGGGTGCTGCCCGGGTCCTCCGCCCTGGAGGCGATGGCGCACCTCGCCGAGCACGGCCCCGCGGTCGACGGGGTGGAGGAGGTGCGCGCCTGGCTGCAGGACCTCATGGACACCGCCATCGCCGACCTGGACGGCACGCACTTCGACATCTCCGAGCCGCTGCGCACCGTGGAGGCGCGCATCGCCCCGCCGGGCAGCGCCGCGGCGCCGTACTACAGCCGCCCCTCCCTGGACTTCTCCCGACCGGGCCGCACCTGGCTCCCGACGCTGGGGCGCACGCGGTTCCCCCTGTGGAACCTCGTCTCCACCTGGTACCACGAGGGCGTCCCGGGCCACCACCTGCAGCTGGCGCAGTGGGTGGCCACGCCGGGTCTGTCGACGTACCAGCGGACCGTGGGATCCGTCAGCGCCAACCTCGAGGGGTGGGCGCTCTACGCCGAGGGGCTCATGGACGAGCTGGGCCACCTCGAGGACCCCAGGCACCGGCTCGGGTACCTGGACGCGCAGATGATGCGGGCGGTGCGCGTCGTCATCGACATCGGGCTGCACACCGGCCGCCCCGTCCCTGGCGGTGCGGGCGGCACGCTGGACGGGCAGGCGGGCCGGCCCTGGACCCCTGCGCTGGCCCGCGAGTACTTCGGGGCCCGCTCGGGGCGCCCCGCGGAGTTCCTCGACTCCGAGATTGTGCGCTACCTGGGGTGGCCGGGCCAGGCCATCGGCTACAAGCTCGGCGAGCGGGCCTGGCGGGCGGGGCGCGCAGCGGCGACGTCCGCGGCGGCGGCGCGCGGCGCCTCCTTCGACCTCAAGGCGTGGCACGCGGCTGCGCTGGCCCAGGGCTCGCTGGGCCTGGACGACCTCGCCGAGGAGCTGGCCCTGCTCTGAGCCGCGGCTACAGTGATCGGGTTCGACGAGCACGCTGACCCCGCCTCGTCACCCCGAGGACCGCCGGGCCGGCCTTCCTGCCGGCAGCCCCGGGCGCAGCGCCGCGTCGCCGACCGACCGCCGCACCCGACGCCTGGAGCCCCCCCTGTCCTCCACCGCACCTCCCCCGCCGACCCCGCCGAGCGCCGCAGACCCGGTGCGCGCCCCGCGCGACACCGTGAGCGGACCGCCCCACGAGTCCATCTCGGTGCGCGAGGCGCTGCGCAGCCCGCGCCGCCTGCGCATCGAGGTCCTCGCCGGCCTGGTCGTCGCCCTCGCCCTGATCCCCGAGGCGATCGCCTTCTCGATCATCGCCGGCGTCGACCCCCGCGTCGGGCTGTTCGCGGCCTTCACCATGGCCGTCTCCATCAGCTTCCTCGGCGGCCGGCCCGCGATGATCTCGGCTGCCACCGGCGCCGTCGCCCTCGTCATCGCCCCGCTGGTGGCCAGCCACGGTCTGGACCACCTCATCGCCGCGATCATCCTGGCCGGGGTCTTCCAGGTGATCCTCGGTCTGCTCGGCGTCGCGCGGATGATGCGCTTCATCCCCCGCTCGGTGATGGTCGGCTTCGTCAACGCGCTCGCCATCCTCATCGCCGTCTCCCAGGTGCCCTACCTGATGGACGTGCCGTGGCTGGTGTACCCGCTCGTCGCCGCGGCGCTCGCGATCATCATCTTCTTCCCCCGCCTGACCACCACGGTGCCCGCGCCGCTGGTCGCGATCGTCGTCATCACGGTCATCGTGCTCGCCTTCGCCCTGGGCGTGCCGACCGTGGGTGACGAGGGCGAGCTGCCCAAGAGCCTGCCGACGCTGCTGATCCCCGACGTCCCCTTCACCCTCGAGACGCTGCAGATCATCGCGCCCTACGCCCTCGCGGTCGCGCTCGTCGGGCTGCTCGAGTCGCTGCTCACCGCGCGCCTCGTCGACGACATCACCGACACCCGCTCCGACAAGACCCGTGAGTCCTGGGGCCAGGGCGCCGCGAACATCATCACCGGCTTCTTCGGCGGCATGGGTGGTTGCGCCATGATCGGCCAGACGATGATCAACGTGCGGGTGTCGCACGCCCGTACCCGCATCTCGACGTTCCTCGCCGGCGTCTTCCTCATCGTGCTCGTCGTGGGCCTCGGCGACGTCGTCGCCGACATCCCCATGGCCGCCCACGTGGCCGTGATGCTCATGGTCGCCGTCGGGACG